>JBBSWY010000108.1:0-9773 GCA_038046045.1 Nanobdellota archaeon | reverse complement strand
TTAACGATTTATATGAAAGAGAAAACACTACTTAAGATATCTTTAATAACCTCTTTGGTTGGAATTTTAATATTATTAGTTATTCTTGATAAGATTGACGTTTCCGATTCCAATATTAATGCGATAAATAAAACATTTCTAGATAAACAAGTTAAGATTAAAGGTGAAATTACAAGAATTACAGAAACTCCGGGTTTGTATATAATGAATGTTAAGGATAATACTGGAGATATTGATGTAATTGTATTTAAAGAAGAAAAATTAGAATTGGAAAAAGGTAATATTATACAAATAGAAGGACAAGTTACAGAATATCAAGGTAAACTAGAGATCATAGCTAAAAAAATTGTGATATTATAAAAATCACCTCTTTTTTTAGTATATCACCGTAAATTAGAAAGAAAATAATATTTATATAGCTATCTATCCTAATATTTTTATGAGATTTAGAAAAATAAGTGAAGGTTTATTCGGCTGTAGTGTTGTAAATGCTCTCTTGGATGATAAAGAGAGAATGGATAAGGAATTTAAAAGAAAGATTTTTTCCGAAACTGCAGAATATTTTGATTCAATAATAAATTCTTTGCTATTCTTTAAAACAGGCGAACAAGATTTATTCAGTGGAAAAGGAATGGGTAATTTTAGTGACTATTATAAAATATTTTCTAGAACTATTGGAGGCTCTAGGCCTTTAGAATCGGATTATTTTTTTAGATTAGAAAATTTAGTTAACACTGCCAAATTACTTTCTGAGGAAAAAACAGTTGCTGAAGAGAATAAAATAATCCTGCTTGAATATTTTAGAGAATTAATAGTTATTAAGAAAATTAGTAATTACAGTAGAAGTTTGGATGATGGCATTGTTCATTTAGGATTTGCTTATTAAAATGACATTTAAATTACCAGATTTAGGATATGAATATAATTCTTTAGAACCTTATATTGATGAACAAACTATGCAAATTCATCATACAAAGCACCATCAAACTTACATAGACAAATTAAATGCAGCCTTAGAAAAATATCCAGAATTACAAAAGAAAACAGCATTAGAATTAATTAAAGATTTAAATAAAATACCAGAAGCAATAAGAACAGCTGTAAGAAATCATGGCGGGGGTCATGTTAATCATTCCATGTTCTGGAGATTATTAAAAAAAGATGTTAAAATTAATGGAAAAATTTCTGAAGTGATAGAAAAAGAATTTGGAAGTTATGAAGAATTTAAGAAGAAGTTTAGCGAAGTCGCGAATGGTTTATTTGGTTCTGGTTGGTGCTGGTTGGTTTTAAATAAAAATAAATTAGAAATTATAAAAACTTCAAATCAAGATAATCCAATTAGTGATGGAAAAATTTCTATATTTGGAATTGATTTATGGGAACATGGTTTTTATTTGCTGTATAAAAATAGAAGGGCAGATTATATAGAAGCATTTTATAATGTTATAAATTGGGATGAAGTCAATAAAAATTACAAAGAAGCAATGAAGTAAATTGTTAATAGAGATTTTAATTGCAATATTGATTGGATGTTTTCTTGGAATAATTACAGGATTAACACCTGGAATTCATATTAATTTAGTTTCTGTTATTATTTTATCTCTAGCACCATTTTTATCACAATATATTTCAATTTTAACCTTGGCAATCGTAATTATAGCTATGTCTGTAACACATACGTTTTTAGATGCCTTGCCAAGTATTTTTTTAGGTGCACCAGATTCTGGGATGGAATTAAGTGTTTTGCCAGGACATAAATTATTATTAGAAGGAAGAGGTTATGAGGCTGTTGTATTAACTGCAATTGGAAGTTTGTTTGCTGTAATTTTAATGGTTGCCTTTGCTCCAATTGGCTTGCCATTTATAAAAATAATTTATCCAATAATTCAGAAATATATTCCTTATATTTTAATTTTCTTTTCAATTTTACTAATTTACAGAGAAAGAAAATCAAGAAGTTTAGCACTAATTATTTTTTTACTTGCGGGAATATTAGGAATAATAACTTTAAATTTACAGTTATCACAGCCATTATTTCCTTTGCTTTCTGGATTATTTGGAACTAGCATATTATTGACGAGTATATTTCAAAAAACTAAGATTCCAGAACAAAAAATTACAGAAGTTAAGTTAAAGAAAAAAGAAATTTCTAGCTCAATGGGTGCTGGATTTGCTGCAAGTTTTTTAGTTGGTTTACTTCCAGGATTGGGGTCGAGTCAAGCAGCTATTGTAGCGACTTCTGGACAAAAAAAGATTAAACCAGAAAAATTTTTGGTTATTGTGGGAGGAATAAATACTTTTGTGATGATAGTTTCGTTTCTTGCTTTATATTCTATTGATAAAGCTCGCTCGGGAAGCGTAGTTGTAATTTCAAAACTACTAGAAAATTTTACAATAAATCATTTAATATTATTTTTAGCTGTATCGTTAATTGCGGCAGGCATTGCAACTTGGTTAACATTAAAATTTGCTAAAATATTTTCTAATATAATGGGTAAGATTAATTATAATAAATTATGTATTTTTATAGTTGTTTTAATTACAGTTTTAGTTACAATATTAACGGATTGGCTGGGTTTACTTGTTCTAATTGTCTCAACTTCAATAGGCTTAATACCAAATTTAGCAGGAATAGGAAAAAATCATTTAATGGGTTGTTTAATTCTTCCTGTAATTTTATTTTTTTTATTATAAAAATACAATTAAAACTAAAATTAATGCCAATAAAATTGAAAGAATTAATGTCTGATAATAAGCTAATTTATTTTTTCTTTTAACTAAACATTTATCACATATTGGTTTTTTAATATCTAAAGAAATAAATTTAACTTCATTACAACTCATGCATCTTCTTTTCACAGTATTTTCAGAGTTTAGAACCATTTTCCTAGACCCTCTTGTTTCTCTGGATCTTTGCCAAACATGCTCTCAATTCTTAATTTTGTTAACTCCAAACTTTGTCTTAAATATGGTGGCAAGTTAAATTTCTCGGCTAAATCCAATGCAGGTTGCAAATATTTTATGATAAAACCTTCTGAAACTGTAAAAATTATTCTTCCCTCACATTTTATACAAGATCCTGCTAACGGCGGTCTGCGATATTTTTCATTGCAATTGACGCATCTAAATTCCTGTGTGCTGAATCTTCTTAAATTTCCCCTAATATCTCTAATAAAATGTCTTTCAATTATTAATCTAGCAACATCTTCTTCATCTACAGCTCTTATTTTTTCTGCAAGTTCCATCTGCCCGTAAACTTTTTCCCGCATGCTTGGAAGATATTTATATGCTGAACATCTTACCCCTGTATTAAAATCACTTACATCGTGTGTAAATCTAAATCCATAATATTCTGCATTTGTTCCTAACCTATCTCTTAATTGCTCTACTTTAATTTCCCATGGCCACTTATATTGCATTGCTCCCTCATATAATTCCAGGGGGTATTTCGTACATATATCTAAATCAAAAACCATATCATCAACTTCACTTGGTGTTAACAAAGAAGTAATAACTAATGGTGAATCTTGTGTTGCTCCTCTATGTGCGGGGAGATATTTTCTTGAAAAATTAATTAAACAATCTAATAACAACATTATACAATCTTCATCTCCCTCACAATCTCTTCTCTGAGCTGCATGCCACATCGGATTAGCAAAACAACATTGAGTTCTTGAAAATCCCAAGATTCTTCCGGCAACCGCTGCTGAAGTATGCGGAGCTAATCCCAAAATTATATGCCCAATTAAATCATCTCTAGTTTTAGCATTATAATATCTTGGCAAGTTATAAAAGTTTTCCAATAAATCATCAATGTAACTTGCGACCCTTAATAAAATAAGATCTGCGCCTTCGTCTTCTGATTCTGTACATGCTGGTAAAATAACATCTGAAGGAAATATTTCAATTAATTGTTCATCATTAATTATTGGGTTAGTATAGATATCATATTCATAGCCAAGTTCTTTTAATTTTTCTACTGAAGTTCCTATTTCTTTTGGTTTGAATGCTGTTATTGGCATTTCGGTCATATCATATCTTATGGTTCCATCTTTATTTACATTTAAATTATGGGTTGCTCTCAATATACCCTTGGCTAAATTTTCAGGTGTGTGATCTTCATTGCTGGTTCCTCTTACACCTTTAATTAATTCAGGATATTCTTTAACTTTAATTTTACTTAGAGCTTTTTCAAAATAATGATTTATTGCCAAGCTCTTTGTAATATATGAAAAGGCTTTTCCGTGTCTTTCGCATTTCTCCGTATCAATTATCTTCCCGCATCCATTACAATAATATTTTTTTTCTGTAAAATTATCACACACTTCGCATTTAGGGTAAATTGTATCAATATTACATTTGCCACAATAATAAAGTGGAAACTGTGCTATAACTTTTCCTTTTTTCAAACAAGACTGGAAGCTTCGCATTCTTCCACCTTCTTCTCCTACTGGAAATAAAACATGCGGGTCTCCTGTTAACTTGCGCATTTTTGCTTTTTCCGGTCTTCCCATTCTTGCTCCGATATAAGTTCCAGATTTATCCCTTATTACAACCTTAGAACTTTTATTTAATATTTCAAGAACATTTTCATAATCCTGTTTAAGCTCAAAATAATTCAATGTAAATAATAAAGCGCGTGCATCATCATCCCTTACCACGACGTTCTCATTTAATATAACGTCGTGTGGAACCCCGAGTAACTCTAAAACGCGTTTGGCATCGATATCGTTCAAATCCCGACTAACTTCATACGTCAATGGCAAAATTATTTTATTCTCAACAACTTTGCCTTTTTCTAACCAGAATAATAAACTTAAAAATTGTTGTTTATTAATATCATTCCAATGGTAAGTCCAGCGAGGATGTAAGGGAACATTATAAAGTAAAGAAATTTCCTTTGCAATATCAAAATTAACTTTTGTTGTTGGTTTTTTTAATAAAGTTTCTAAAAATTCTACATCTATTCCTAAATCTATGCTTAACTTATTTAAATCAAATTTTCCATATTTATCAACAATCTTTTTTTCAAATTCAGCCAGCCACCATTCCTCATTATAACCACAGGGAACCAAGACATGTGCCCTGTTAAAAAATTCACCATAATTAACTAAGAAATCTCCCAAAAATAAAATTTCTTCAACTTCATCTTTAATGTTCTTAGCTTGTTCTTCATTTTCTATAAACACAACACTTTGATTTTTTAATTTTACAATTGGACCTTCTATAGTATCACAAGAGCCCATTGCACTTGATTTACCCGGGCGTTCATATCTTAACTGCGTTCCTACTCCGATATAATTTTTTAATAAATGCATTGTAGCGGGATGCATGCTCATTGAACTATAACCAGATGTTCTGCTTCTTCCATATCTTAATCTAAATCCGCCTATTCTCAAAGGGTGCGTTAATACTGGACGACCAGCAACTAAATCTTTTATATAAGTAAAATCTGGTTTGATTTTTTCTTCTATTTTATTTTCTTTTTTTTCACGAGCCTTTATTTTTTTCTGTAAATCAACAAAATTTTGCAGGAATTCCCAATCTTCTAAATTATATTCTTTATACCATTTGTTTATTTTACCCCAGAATTTTGGTGCTTTCTGGCATAATGCTTCTCCTGTAACTAAACATACGCCCCCCCTTAACTTATTAGTTTCAATTCTTTCTATATCCTTATAATTACTAACGTCTAATTTCTCACTTGGTTCGCCATCTATCTGCATTGGTAAATTCCTTATCATAAAATCTATTTCAATTTCACTTGGCAGATACTGAATATTGGTGATTCTTTCATGATAATCGTAAACCTCAACCATAATTCTCTTAATTTCTGGTTCTGTGGGGTCATATGGGAAGTAACCCATTTTTTTACGTATATAATCTGCTACAAGAATGCTTCCGCAGGTGATTGTTGTTCCCGCACTTCTAATTGGACCAGAGAACATCAAGCAAAAATATTCTTTTCCATCTCTTCTTCTTTTAATTTTTAATTCTGTGAAACCCTCTAAAGGACTTGAAACTACACCATTAGATAAGTAAGCTAGCCCCACTCTAATTCCGGTTTGCATTGCTTCATGTTTATCTTTAAATTTACAGAATCTTTCCTGTACAACCTCTAAACTAACATTTAATGCAACTCTCCAGTCTAATTTTCCAAATTGTTTTTCAAGTTCCTCTATTCTTTGTACAACACCGGAATTTTTAATTTGGGGAGCGACAACACTAATTAACCCCTCGACTCTTTCTGCCATATTTCTTGTTAAGGGGATTTCAACGTTTTTTACAGGATCATAACCAAGAGAACGTGCTTTTTCAGCTACATCATATCCTAATTTAATCTTGCTGTCAATTTCATCGTAATATTCTTTTATTTTTTCATTCATTTTCTTTAAAATTTAAAACTTTTACCTCGCGTGTTTTTAAATTTACCAAAATAACCTTGCATGGATCTGGAACTATTCCCCTTCTTTCCTGATCTTCTGTCTGGTCTATCCAGCAACTGGTGTTCATCGTCGTTATATTACGGTAATTTCCAACAATTGTTTTATGCAAATGACCAGAAATAAAAAAATCTGGAATTTTTTCTATGATTAATGGGTCTTCTTTTTCATTTGGCAGATATAATGTTGAGGAATGGCTTGGGGCAAGATGTCTTTTCTGCAATAAAAATTTCATTATTAAATCTGGTCTTTCTAATCTTCCTGCTTTTCTTATGCTATCTACATTTTCAGCAATATATGGAAAACTAAAACCATGATAAATCAAAACATTAAATCCTGGAAAATCTCTTGTTGATGCTATATTAACCAAGCTTGGGTTCGTTGTTAAATAAACATTTTCTTGTTCATGTAGTCTTGGTGCAATATTCTTCTCAATTATCGGTTGTGGTTCTGCTATCTGAATGCAATCATGATTTCCAGGACTTATTATAATTTTAATGTCCTTTCTTATCTTGCTTATATATTCGGAGAATTTTTCATATTGCTTGTATAAATCCTGAATCAATAAATCTTCATCTTGTCCAGGATAAACCCCAACGCCTTCAATAACATCACCAGCTATAAACAAATATTTAATTTTCTTGGCAATATCCTTTAATTTTTCATCCCCATATTTTAAATTTAGCCAATCTATAAATTTCAAGAAACTTTTTTCAAAGAATAATTTATTTCCAACTTGCATATCTGAAGTAAAGATAGCATATTCTTCCTTATTTGATTTTTTCAATAAATTATTGCTGGGAATATCTGGAAAATAAACTTTATCCCCAAAAATTATCTTATCGCCATTAACCCCCGTAACACCAATAACTTCGTCAAGTAAAATATCTGTAGCATCTTTAAATGCATTTGTTCTTGTTTTGCTTATTACAACATTAACTGTTCCTGTTGGGTCTTCCAATGTAATAAGGATATTCTTATTCTTCGTTGTTCTTTTATCGCTTACTAGACCAATTAAAGCAACTTTTTCGTATTCTGATTTATTATTTAATTTATTTATAGAAATTGCATTTTGAAGTTCTTGTCTGCTAACTAAAAAGTTTCTTAATATATTATACCTTTGTCTGAAATAACCGGTAAATGATTCAACATCTCTTTTTTTCTCAAAATCATTATAATTTTTTAATATTATTAAATTACCTTCATCATATTCTTGTGCTTCTTCTTTAACAGAATGATCATTCTCATTTCCATTATTTAAATTAATCTCAAAATTTTGTTTTAATATATTTAAAAATAAATTATATATATTTTTCTCTCCTTGTTTTTCGAATAAAACTCGAGCTTTATCAAATTCCTGCCAGTTTATATTAACAAGTTCTTTTTTTTCATTCAAAATATTTTTTATATCATCATTTAAAACAAATGGTTTTTGTTTTTCCTTGTTTATTTCTTTTAAGAATTCTTTATAATCTGAATTTTTTAAAGTTTCAACTAATTTGGGGTTCAGTAAATAACCATTTTTTAAAAATTCATCAATGATCTCTTTCATAATCCTAGTCCTTCTTTTAAAATTTCCTCTATTTTTGGAAATGTTGAAGGATGAATTGCTACGGTAATTTCTCGGGTTCTTCCATATCTTCCCTTTGAAATGACCCTAGCGTTAATTATTCCAAGCATATCAAATTCTGAAATAATATCAGAAAGTCTTCTCTGTGTCAGTGGTTTAATATTAACCTTGTTGCAGGTTTTCTTATAATGATCGTAAACCTCACCTGTAAAAATTTTACTGTCTTTATCACAAACCTTTAATATGCTGTATAACGCAATCTGAAATTGTTTTGGTTGTGTTTTTACCACATCCAAGATTCTATCGCGTTCAATTTTTTCTTCTGCAGTGTCTAAATTTTCTATTTTAATTTTATTCTGATTGCTTCTTTCTGCAAGTTCGCCCGCGACCCTTAATAATTCTAAGGCTCTTCTAGCGTCCCCGTGTTCGCGAGCAGCGTAGGCAGCGCATTTTTCAATTACCCCCTCATTCAAAATATTTTTTTTAAACGCCAGCTCTGCTCTTTGTCTTAAAATATCCTGCAATTGTAAAGCATTGTATGGTGGAAAAACTAATTCCTCTTCAGACAAGCTTGATTTAACTCTTGGGTCTAAATTATCTGTAAACATAAGATCGTTCGAGATTCCTATAATTGAAATCTCGCATTTTGTTAATTCTGAATTTAGTCTTGTTAAATTATATAATATTGAATCCCCTGCTTTAGTAACGAGCTGATCAATTTCATCTAAAACCAAGATAATTAATTGTTTTTCATTATCTATTAAATTAATAAAGGTACGATAAATTTCTTCTGTTGGCAATCCTGTAGAAGGAACTGCCTTGCCAAAAGCCCTGCATAATTGCGCCATTAGCCTATATTCTGTATCTGCAACGCTTTTTAGCTTGCAGTTTAGATAGTAATATTTTAATTTTAAATTTTTTTCCTTGGTAACTTTCATTATCTGATTCATTACATATTGTGTTGCACAAGTTTTTCCAGTTCCCGTTTTACCATAAATAAAAATGTTGCTTGGCTTTTCTGTTCTTAATGCTGGTGCTAATATATTTGCAAGCTGTTCTATTTGTTCGTCTCTATGTGGAATATTTTCAGGGGTATAGTTGCTTTGTAGGGATTTCTTGTTTTCAAAGATTAAAGTTTTATTAATATAGTTTTCAAAGAATTCATTTAAATTTTTACCACCCATTTTAAATCTTAAAAAGAATAGTTGTATTTAAACATTCATATAATAAAAAATAGATACCATGACCTCTATTTCATATGGAACATATTTTTCTAATTCGAAAACCTTGATTTCGGGTAGAGATAATATTATTGAAATTTAAAATATATAATATAAAATAATTAATATATAATATATATAATATAATAGAAAAACTTAAAAATATAATAATAAAAATAAAAAATACAAAACATCAAAATTTAAAAGTATTAAAGCCCAAAAACCCAAAACTCAATTTCAAAAATTCTAAACTAAAAAATTATTGCTTCTTATTATAAAAGAGAGGTTTATTTTATTGTTAGTTATTACAAAAGAAGCTCGATTTAAACTCCATTAGAAATTTCAACTTTGTTTTATTTCCAGAAGCAATGAAGGTGTGAGGGTATAAATAATCTACAAACCAAACCCCCTCAATTTTTTATCATACTCGTCAAAAGATTTGGATAGTCTAGCTACCTCAACATATTTGCCGCGAACAACAACACCATCTTTTTGGATATAAGTTTCTATATTTATTAATTCTGAAGATTTTCTTATATA
>JBBSWY010000107.1:0-1275 GCA_038046045.1 Nanobdellota archaeon | reverse complement strand
GTTGGTGGTCTAAATTGGGGTTTAGTTGGAGCAGCTAAACTTAATTTGGTAGATACCGTATTCGGAGCAGGTTCAACTCTTGGGATGATTGTCTATGTTCTCGTAGGATTATCTGCAGTATATGCATTATTCTTTGCATTTAAAGAATAATTTTTCTTTTTTTTCTTTTTTTATATTAGATAAAAATTTTAATTATTGATTAAAGGTTTTTAGCTTCTTCTTCTGTTATCGAAGGAACTTGACTAATAATTTGTTCAAAGAAATCTTGTTTACGTTTAACTAAATTTTCAAGATCTGGGCAGAGATTTTTTTCCGCATCGTGAGCTAATGCACAAGGCGGATTATTTTTAGAAAATTTACATCTATGTTTCTGGTTGTTTTTACGATCAACATTATAATATTTGCATGAATTTATTTTTATAACATCCTCATTTGGATCTTTTAATTCCATATCTTTAAATTCATCTTTTACTGAAATTAAAGCTTGCAATTCACTTTCATGATAATCTGAATAAATATCCCCATTTATAAAATCTATTCTATATAACCCCGGATTTGGCTTATCTTCAAAAAAATTAGTAAATGTATTGTTGGTTACTCTTTTTGCATAGGTTTTAAGATATTCTAGAATCTTTTTAGTATTTTGTACCATAATTCTATCTCCACCATAATATTGTAGTTCCTCCTTGATATCCTTCCTAAAATACCCTCTTAATTTAATCGTTTCCATGTAAAATGACATTCCGTTTATTTCATTATATAAAGAAGGATTAGGATGAAGTTTATGTTCATGTATCTCCATTCTTTTACAAATATAAGAATACAAGAGCTTTAGCTTATCATCATAATTTTTTAGTTCTTCTACTGCGATATCACCGGTCATTTTTGCAATTTTTAAGAATTGATTAAAATATTTAAGCTTTATTGTAAAGAAACATTTATATAATATTAAGTGATTTACTATAATATGGCTTTTTGGTTCTTTGGTAAAAAGAAAGATGAGGAAATTGAGGGGTTAAAAAACAATTTAAAACACTCTTTCTCGAATATTAAAAGAGATTTTAGTTTAATTAATGAGCTTCTCGATCATTTCAGGGAAAAGCATTCAAATCATGATCAAAAATTTGAACGCCTTGAACGCAATATAGCAGAAATAAGACACATTTTAGAGAAAAAAGACAAAATAGCGACGGAGCGTTCAAACTTTGAACGTTCAATCATTCATGAACGTTCAAGAGCATTCAAGCGTTCAAATCAATCGTTCATGAACGTTCA
>JBBSWY010000106.1:0-3379 GCA_038046045.1 Nanobdellota archaeon | reverse complement strand
TAATTTGCTGTATTTCAATCAATAAACTTGTTTCAGCGATTACAGTATTATTAAAAATTATTTGTGCAATTAAGGTTCCATCTTCTGCATTTAAATTAAATTTATTTAACTCAATTGTTACTAGGTTATCTAAAATATTAAATTCTGTTAAAGATAATTCATTTAATTGAGAATTTAAACTCACTTTTACAATTGTTTCGTTTATTGTAATATTTTCAGGAATTGTTAATGTTAAAGTATCATTTATTATTTCACCAGAATTGTAAATTACTAAACCTGTAATTTGGGGTTTAATTAGAATTACTCCAACTACAGAGAATATTAAAAAGAATAATAATATTAAAATTGTATTTGCATTAAAGATTGTATTTTGATCTTCTTTTAATTTATTATTTATATTAATTATTTCTTTGTTATAATTCTGAATTAAATCATCATAATAAGAAACCCATTCATCTAAAGATTTATTTTTTAATGCTAAATTTAATTTATATTTAAACTCAGAAAACACGATTTCTTTGTTTTTTAATTGATCTTTTAAATTATGAGTAAATTTAATTGTTTTAGCTCTATACTGCTTTGCTTGCTCTAAATAATTAAGTAATTCCTGTTTTCTTTTTCTTATTTCATTTAAATTATTTTGCATCTTTTTCCTTAATTCTTGTGTAAATTGTGTAGATTGTTTTGTAATTACGATTCAATAAAACAGAAATTTTTGAAACAGAATGACCTAAATCAATCAAATAATCAACTAAATTTTCTAAGATACTTAGTTCACGCTCTGAGAAATAGTCCAATGGAACTGTAATTTTAGAACTCGTATCTAAACTTTTAATCTTCTTTCTTGCATTATTATAAGTAACCCATATTGTTCTAGGATCTCTATTAATTAAAGTAGAAATTTCCTTTAATGTCAAGTTTAAATCGTCTTTAAGATATTTAACTAAGGATTCTAAAGGACTTGAATTCTTGAAAATAGAAATAGGGATTGGAATGTATTTTTTAACTAATTTTAATAAATCTTCATCTGTTAAATTTTCTTTTTTCTTTAATCCCTTAATTTGCTGTAATACTTTTTTATTTTCTTTATACAAATTTAGAAGATTCTTGTCACTATTAGAACTAGCAAAATTTACCTGTTTTTTACTTAATTTGTCAGATTCTTTCACTCGATAATCACTTTATATTGTACTTAATATGTAAGATAAATAGATCACTCTAGCTACCTTAATATTCACTTATATTGTAAGATTTTTCTATATATAAAGCTTTCTAGAATATACTTAATATGTAAGAACTTAGATCTTTATTTTATTATAGTTAATTTCTTATATTGTAGGATAATTTATATATAAATCTTTTTATTTTATACATAATTTGTAAGATTATTCCTACATTTTTGAACTTATTTACTTATATTGTAAGAGTATTAGTATTTAAATATTTCTATAAATACTTATAATGTAAGAAACACAGATCTTACATCTTAAGGTTTATTTACTTATTATGTAAGAATATTTATTCATAAAACTTTCTAAAATATCATTAATATGTAAGAACTAGATTATAATTGCTTTTTTATTTTTTTCATATTAATTTTAATAACTTTTAATTTATATAATTTTTTGTTTTTTCTAAATACCTTAATCTTAAAATGATAAGATTTATAAACATGTATAACATGTAAAACATATGACAAAAACCCAAATAAGCGTTAGAGATATCAATAAGGAAGTATTTAACGAATTTAAAGCATTGACAGTAAAGAAGAGGATGACTTTGGGACAGGCTTTAAATATTGCGATGAGTGCGTGGCTAGATGAAGAATTAGAGATTCCTAAATTAAGTTTATTAAAAATGAAAACTACTAATTGGGGTAAAGGAACAGAAAAAACTAGTGAAGAGATAGACAAGATTCTCTATGGTGAATAAGTTATGATTTTTATTGATTCAAATATATTGATCGCTTATTTTAATGAAGCTGATAGAAATCATGATTTGGCTGTAAAAATATTAAGAGATTTAGATAAGGGAGATTACGGGGATGCCATGATTTCTGATTATATTTTTAGCGAGGTTATTTCTGTAACTCTGTTGAAGAAAAAAGATAAAAACACCGCTGTTCAAACCGGAAAAGATATATTAAAAAGTAAGATTAAAATTTTTAAAATTAATAAGAATATCTTTCAAAAAGCATGGCAATTATTTCAGGATTATAACTTAAAAATGAGTTTTACAGATTTTACTAATCTGGCAATTTTAGAATTATTAAAAATAAAAGATATAGCTACGTTTGATAAAGATTTTAGAAGAATAAAGAATATTAACGTTGTGAATAATTAAATTATAATTTCTTAATAATATAACCAGAATCGGTATCTTGTATTAAATAACCTTTAGCTTTGAAAACAGAAAGATTTATATAGTAAAATTAATTACCAATTGGTAACTTTAGTTACCAGAATGATATACCATAATTATTTAGAAACCTTATTTGGAAGTAAATTAAAAATTAAGGTAATCAGAACTCTTTACAGATTTAAAGAAAAATCATTTACCCTAAGAGAATTATCCGCCATATCTAATATAACACATCAGGGCTTATTAAAAGTTATAGAAGATTTAAGTGGAATGAATTTAATAAAGCTTGAAAGAATAAGTAATTTCACATTAATAAGATTAAATAGAGATTGTTTTTTAATGAATGTTTTAAGAATTTATGATATAGAAAGAGATACCATAAATCAGCTTATTAATCTCATAAAAAATTATTTTAACAATAAGGATTTTATGTCTGTTGCTCTTTTTGGGAGTGTTGTTAGAGGTAATGAAAGTTTTAGTAGTGACATAGATATTTTAGTTATAACAAATAACAAAGCATTAGCAATCAAAACTGGCGATAAATGTAATTTGAAAATAATAAAAAGATTTGGTAATGTTATAACCCCATATGTATTAACCAAAAATGAGTTTAAAAAAAGCAATATAAAAGAAGAAGTTATAAAGAATCACATATTAATTAAAGGAGAAGAATTAAAATGAAAACTAAATCAGTTGATAGACATTTATCCCATAATTATTTAAAAAAAGCAGAAGAATTTTATGAGACTATGAAAGATGCTTTAAATAATCGGAGGTGGAATGCTGCTTCTTCAAATGCAATTCATGCTGGAATTAGTGCAGCAGATAGCGTTTCTGTTTTCATAAAAGGTTTAAGAAGTTCAAGTGAAAAACATGATGACGTCGAAAAAATCTTAAGGGATTTAAATTTAGATAATAAAGAAATAAATGATAAGTTAGTTCAAATTAAAGGTTTACTAGCGATAAAAAATAGTGTAGAATATGAGGAAAAATTAGTAAATGAAAATATGGCTTTAAC
>JBBSWY010000105.1:0-1309 GCA_038046045.1 Nanobdellota archaeon | reverse complement strand
TAGAAATCTGCTTTAGTATTGCCTGGTTAATAAAATCTTCTTCATCTGCAAACATTTTGGTTTTTTCAACTATTGCTTTTATACTATACATTAACTGCTGGTTTATTTTTATTGTATGATCCATAATATCACCTCTAAATTTAAATGTTAGTTTAGTTATATAAATTTTATGAAAACGAAAGCTTTATATAGTACTGTTGTTATCTAATAGTAACAACAAATAAGGGGGTTAAAATAAAATGATGTTCATAGCTGAAACAAATAAAAGAAATAAACTTAGTGTATTAGAAGAGTTTAAGTATAATGTATTATATGAGCAAAAGAGAAAAATAGTTGATTTAGTTAAGAATTTATATAATCAAACTTTTTACGGATTAAATACTAAACAAGTTCGTGAAATAAAAGAATTTGAAAAAGGATTAGAATCAAAAATGGGGGAAATTTAAAATGACACAAGAAAATCAAGATTATTTAAGCGGATTAGAAAAGATTGTAGATATGCATGATGTAGATAGAATTAGTAAAGACTATTTAAAATACAAAGCCGGTTCATTAAAAAGAAATCCTGATGGAAGTGAAATTACAGATTCTCAATATATTTTACCTTTAGGAAAAAAAATTAGTCCAAATAATGATCCTAATATGTTCTTAAATGAAACTCAAGCTGCAATTGAAAATGAAGTTGGAAATTACAAACAAACTCGTAAAACAGAAGTTGAAGATGCAGCTAGCAAATATAAAAATCAGATAATTTCAGATTATGCTAAAGGAATTAATCATGTATTAGAAGAAAGTAAAAAGAACATAAAATCACAATTAGAAGAGAAATTACAAAAATTACCTGCAGAAGCAAGAAATAAAATATCTGAAGAAGAAAAGAAAAAATTATTAGAAATTGAACTTTATAAGTTGTTAGGGGGTCTTGTAAAAGATCTTGATTTAAGTGAAGATTATAAAGCTAATAAGGATTTAGTAGAAGCTGTTCAAGGATTAAAGGAATTAGAAGAAACAGATGAATCAGAAAGAAAAGATATAGTTGCTGACAGAATTACAAAAGAAGACAGATTAACTAGTAATTACAGAAACTTCAGACGTGATTGGAATGGTTTATATGATCAAATGAGAATGAACTATTCAAGAGTTATTGGTAAGCAGTTATTAAAAGAAAATAATGGTAACTACACTATAAATGAAGAACTATTAAAAGAAGCTTATAGTAACGTGGACTCTTTAAAGAAAATGAGTCCTGTAGCTAAAGCTTATCAAGAAGCTAATAAAAAAGCTGCTTAATTTTTATTTTTTAAAATGG
>JBBSWY010000104.1:0-2377 GCA_038046045.1 Nanobdellota archaeon | reverse complement strand
TAGGATAGAAACAAGTTTTATCTAGAATAATATATTTATCTTGAACATTTACAACTTTAGCTTCAAATTCCTTTAAATATGAATTCTCCAAGAATAATTTTTCTGTCATAATATTAGTTTTTTAATTAACTTTAAAAGTTTTCTTATTTCTTTAAATTTATGCCAAAAACTAGTTTAGTAAATATAGTAAGTGGAAGTAGATGGGATGGTAGCGTTAAACATTTCACAGAACTTTGTAATAACTGCGAATTTTATAGAAAAATAAAAGGGGAGGATAGATGTTATTGGGGCATCGCATATAAATTAATGGGCAGAGAAAATACTTTATCATATTGTCAATTAATAAATAAACAAAGCCCGAGAAAAGAAGCATTAAGATATTCTATTCAAATTTCTCATTAATGTAATCAACAAATTCTTTAGTTCTGTTGTAATATTCTTCCAAAGTTTTGATATTAATTTCAATAGCCTCATCTTTATGCATTACAGTCAAGGTAACATTCTTCCTGAATTCTTCTCTTTTAGTATATTCTGCATGCGATATCTTTCTCAGTAAAAAATAATTATTTAATGCATCTAAAATTATTATATCTCTTTTTTTTAAATCTCGTAATAATTCAGCTCTTGAAACAGGCGATAAGGGAATTTCTTTTAACTTTTTCTTGGATTTTAATTTTTCCAGGGCAAATATTATAGCATTATCATAAGCATTTGTTAACCTTACTATAATGCTCTTCATTACATCTATTGTCCTTGTATATTTCAAAGTAACATAAAGCAAATGATCTGCTCTTTGAATTTCTCCCTTTGCATCATTTAGGCTGGACATTTTTTAGGATATAATTAATTTTATTAAAAAACGGTTTTACACTATTTAAATACTCTTTAATCTTATCGTAATTTAATGTTATAATATCAAGGTTATTATTAAAAATAACATATTTGTCTTGTCTTATGAATTCCATTTTGCTTGCTTTTCTTTTTTCTATGATATCATGTAAGGTTTGTATTAAAACTAGGTAATTTCTGGGTATATTATAATGATTGCAGGTTAATTTAAAGATTTCTATTTTTGACTTAAAATCACTTGGAAAATGCTGTATCCTTTTATAGTTCCTTTCATAATATAACATAGCCTCCATGGCCTTAACCATTGCTTCTGTTAAGTTCTCAGCTATCGTAATAATTAATTTATTGTCTTTAAGTAAAGGATATGTAACATAGGCTAAATGGTCAGCTGTCTTAAACAATTTATTAGCTTGGTTTAATGTTGTAGTAACTTCTTGCATATAAATTAGAAAGTTAATGAATTATAAATAACTTATTATAAATTTTAATGTTATTCTATAGTAGTCACAAAATAGAAAAGTTTATAAATAAGATTTTGTCTTAATAAAAACATGGAAAATTTAAAACACTTATATTTAGTATATAAGATTCTAGATGATGATAAGGATTACTGTGAGAAGGGTTATGATAGACTTTTACCTTTAGAAATACTTTTAGATGGGAGTCGAAAACTAAGGGAGGCTAAAAATTCTATTCTTCAAAAATATAGAGGAAATTTAGAATGTGAGATAAACTTACCTCTTTCTAAACTTACATATAATGAGTTACATATAACTGTTGAAGAAAAACAGTCTGGATATTTAGAACCAGCTTTTACAGATTTTGTTTCAATCGGAGGAATTCCTTTAATAATATTTAAAGGATCTGATTATGAAACTGCAGAGTCTGTTTTAAGAAAATATAATAAAAAATTAAAAAAATTACCATTAAACGGTTTGATGGGGCGTTTTGTTGTTAATTTAGAATAATTTTATTCTTTTAAACTTAATATTGCACTAGCCAAATCTCCATTATTATCATTTAATGCTTTTATTGCTTTTTCTCTAGAACAAACAGCTTGCTCCATTACTGTTTTAACGTCTTCATCATTAACTAATTCTTCAATATTTCCAGTAATCTGAAATGTCTCCTGTCCCATTACATTAACCTTAACAACATGAGGATCTTTAATTTTAAAACTCTTCTCACCTTTAATAATAACTTCCTGAGCGTTAATTTCTTCCTGTTTCATATTCAAGCTCTTCATAGCCTGCTCTAACATTTTTTTATTCATTCCAGGAAACATTTTAACTCCTAATTAAAAAGTATGTAATAAAATTTCAGCTATAAGAAAAACAATAATAAATGCTACAATATGCTCTGGTTTAAATTGAATCTTGCTTTTAGCGTCGTCAAAATAACGAACTAATCCGCCCATTCCAGAAGGCATTTGTATTCTTTCATCAGCCATAAATTTAAATAATATTTACATTATAAAAGCTTTTCTAATATAAAAGTGTAGGTAAACAATAAGCCGTCTTCTGTAGAT
>JBBSWY010000103.1:3046-7105 GCA_038046045.1 Nanobdellota archaeon | reverse complement strand
TTATAATTTTCATCGTTTAGCTCTTCGGTAACTTGTATTATTTCATTGACTTTATTTTTTTCTTTAACTATGAAATCACATTCATAATTATCCCTATGGTAATAAACTTCTTTTTTTCTTCTTTTTAGTTCTATAAAAACCAAATTTTCTAAAAGTTTTCCTGCATCTTGAGAAAATTTAAAACTAACCGCATTTAATAAACCATTATCAATGCAATATATCTTCTTTATAGAACCAAGCCTTTTAATGGTAGAATACTCATATCTTAAATTTTCAAAAAACAGATAAGCATCTTCAAAATATGAAATATAATTTATTACTGTATTTTTATTTATGTTAAAACCTAAAGATTTTAATTTGTTTGCTAATTTATTATACGAAATTTCTTTTGTTGCAGAATCAAATAATATACTGGCTAAAACCCTTAATTTTTTAATCTCTTTTATTTTATATCTTTCTACAACATCTTTAAATATCATCGATTCATAATATTTTTGTAAAATTTCATCTTTTGATATTTTCTTTTCAATATTAATTATTGGATACCCCCCATTAAATAAAAATGAATTGAATAACTTCTTTATTTCAATTTTATTTTTGCTATAAGAAATTGTATTTAAATCATAAACTAGATTATTCCATTTTAATAATTCTTTAAAACTTAAAGGGTAAACCTCTATGTTTATTACCCTGCCTCTTAATTTTGTGGAAATCTCTCTGCTTAACAATTTAGAAGAAGAACCGGTTAATATTAATCTTATATTTTTCTTAGTATCATAAATTCTTCTGGCCCACATGTCCCAATTTTTTACATTTTGGATTTCATCTAAAAATAAATAAATGTTATTATTTTTATCTATTTTTGACATTTCATAAAATGCATCTAGCAATTCATTAAGATTATTTGCTTCTATTCCAATTAGCCTTTCATCTTCAAAATTAATATATAATATATTGTCTCTAGGGATTTTTTTTACAAGCTCTTTAATTAACTGAAAACAAAAATAAGTTTTACCAGCTCTTCTAGGGCCCGTTATTGCTGTTATAAAATCTACATTTAAATTAACATTAATATCTCTATCTAAGACATAAGGTATTTCAAACTCCTTCCATTGAACAATCAAATTTTTATAGTCCATTTTGTATAGTATAGTAGATAAATTTATCCCGATTTGTATAGTATATTAGACATATTTAAAGCTTTCGTTTTAGTTGCTCACAAATTTTTCATTATTTCTTGAATTTCTCCTGTTTTAATTTTCTTTTTTTATAATAATTATACATGCTGTAAGTTAAAATGAAAAATACAAGAGCTTCTAAACTTAATATTAATAAATCGCTTAATGGAGTGGGTTTTTTTGGTATCTTAGCTTCTTTTCCCAATAATGACAGTAAGTTTTTACAACTTTGTATAGCTGAATCTGAAATAGTTATTGCTTTTTTATAATCTTTTTCATCAACTGCTTTTTGTGCTTCAACTAATAATTCTCTTAACTCCAAACATTCTGGATTTCCATTGAAGAAATTATCCAAGAAAGATATTTGTTCAATTGCTTTGGATTTTTCTCCCCCCAATGCTCTAATTAGGAATTTAACCTGGTCTTGCAATATAGGAGCAGTTGATTTAGCAGTTACAGTTACCTCAGCCTGATCACCTGTGAAATTTCTGCTTATAATTCTTAAGTTAGTTAAAACTTCTTCATTAACAGCTAATGCACTAATATAATTATTATCAAAAACTAAATCTAATCCCTGCGACAGGGTGGATGCACTTAAGGTTATTCCAAATAATGATGTTTTTCCTGTATTTTTAATTATTAATGGTGTAATTATTGTATCATCTTCATAAATGCTTACATCTCCCGGTTTTATAATATCTATAGCAACTAATTTACTTATTCCCCCGCCCCCTCCGCCTGCTCCACCAGTAGTTGTTGTGGTTGTTGTACTCGGAGTGGTATCCTCTGATAACATAAATACAGAGAAATTGCTGAATCTTGCTATTATTTTATTATTAGTTGTATCTAAGGTTGTATTTAATTTTACCCAATCGCAACTTGAAGTAGAAGCGCATTTATACATCTTTAAATTCTCTTCAAATGTTATGCTGCCTAAAACATTAGTATAATTATAAGTCATGTTTACTGCGGAAAATATTAAATTGCCGCAATCTAGTGTAAATTGATCTACAGCTCTTGTATTTGTGGGAGGAGTTATAGTTTCTTGAATATCTTCAAATGAGCATAATGTTGGTGGATTGTAATTAATTGTCGCATTAACTAATTCTGTGTCTATCTTGCTTGTGCTAACTTTTAAATCATAATTACCAGGAACTATGGTTGTGTTTATAGAATTATTTACTTTATTTAATCTTAATCTTGAATAAATATCATTTAATGTAATGTTATTTATTTCACTTCCGGTTGTTGTTAATGAAATTCCTCTGCTTGTATTAACATAAAAGCTGTTATTTCTATAGGCAATATAAGCTGAATCTGGATAATTTGTATCTGTTACACTTACTGCAATAATAAATTCTCCTAATTCACCTGGTGTAAAGGTATAATTATGTTCGTAATTGAAATTTTCATCTGTTGCAAGATCTTCATTATTTACTGTAGATGTTAAAGTTGAGGTTGTTCCGTTTGGCTGGAATATTTGCACAGTTATTGCATTTAATAAAACACTTAAATCACTTCTAACAGTTATATTTGCTGTGACATTTGGATATGTGTATGTGTTTAGGCTATAAATATCTGTAATTAATGGTTTTGTTACAGCAGGTGTTTCTGGTATTGTAATCCTGAATCTTGAGCTTGTATTTATAGATAAAGTTTCATTATAACCTGTTGCTATAACTGTTAAAAATCCAGGATTGACATTTGGAATTGTGAAATTATAAGTGTAATTAGTAAGAGGATCAGAATTATTAGCCATTACAAATGGTCCGCTTGTGCTTCCTGCTGCTGTGAATGTTATATTAACTCTTTGTGTCCAATTTTGATTAGCAATTTCCTCAACTTTAAATTGGTAAGTATTTAATATTCTTACAATTGAATTATAGCTCGGACTTGTTAAATTAATAACAGCATAAACGATATCCACTTGGAATAAATTACTGTAATTGCTATAATTTGTTCCGTCATTGCTTCTTACTCTCCAATAATGTTTTCCAACACTTGGCATTTCATTTACTGTTAAGGTGAAGTTAGATTGTGAAATATTAATGTTTTTAATAAAATAAGTTAAATTGAATACCGTATTATTGCTTAACTGGAATTCATAATTTAATGTTGAATTTTCTAAATCAGTTGAATTACTCCAATCAAATACAGTTGCATTGTCATATAGTTGGTAAGTATCATTTCTTGGATTTCCTAATATTGGTATGCTTGGAATAACATTATCTAAAGTTATTGTTCTTGTTTCAGTTGTATTTTGGTTATTTGCTACATCTACAATTGTAACATTATAAGTATATTTTATATTATTGATATTAGCTAAATTAGTAAAGTTAATCGCTCTTATTACATTAGTCGAAGGAGATATTGTTTCATTTACTAAAGATGTTGCATTAAATAATCTAAATGTCAAATTCACTAAATTAGTTTCTGTAAATGTTATATTTATAAAAATCCAGTTTTGTCTTAATTGCGAATTATTAGCTTCTGTTAAATTACCAAGACTAATTAATGGAATTGTGGCATCTATTGAAATACTTCTTGTTTCAGTTGAATTTACATTATTTGCCAAATCTCTTGCTGTAACATTATAAGTATAATTGCCATCAACTAAATTAGTAAAGTTTATGCTTAATATCCTTGAACCATAAACTGTAATATTTGTAAATGAGCTATTTGAAATTACATAGGTTATATTAGCTAAATTAATCTCTGTTAAAGTAATGTTTATAAAAGTCCAGTTTCTATTTACATAACTATTATTCGCATTAGTTAAAGTATTATCGTAAACTGGAACAGGTAACTTTGTATCAATTACAATTGTTCTTGTTTCAGTTGAATTTACATTATTTGCCAAATCTCTTGCTGTAACATTATA
>JBBSWY010000103.1:0-2946 GCA_038046045.1 Nanobdellota archaeon | reverse complement strand
TTAGCTAAATTAATCTCTGTTAAAGTAATGTTTATAAAAGTCCAGTTTCTATTTATATAGGTATTATTGATTTCAGTTCTTGAATCATATACTGGAACTGGAATTATATTATCTAATACCAAAACACGAGTTTCAGTTGCATTATAATTATTTGCCAAATCTCTTATTGTAACATTATAACTATAGTTTGTATTTGTTAATGAAGTTATATTAATTTGGTAAGCTGTTGTATTATATATAGTTTGATTTATTATTGCAGTTAAATTTGTTAAGGTAAATGTCAAGTTAGCAAAGTTAGTTTCTGTATAAGTCCAGTTAACAAATATTGAATTGCTGTTTATGTAAGTATTATTTGTTAAAGTTTGAGCCGAATAACTTATTAATGGGTTTGTATTATCTAAGGTTATTGTTCTGGTTTCAGTAATATTTTCTTGGTTTGATAAATCTCTTAATGTTAAATTATATGTATAACGTTCATTTGGATTTATTAAATAACTTGTATAATTACTTACATTAATCTGGTAATTTGGAGTTGTATTGTAAACAGTTGTATTTACATTACTTGTTGTATTAAACAATCTAAATGTCAAATTTGCAAAATTAGTTTCAGTATAAGTCCAGTTAACAAAAATAAAGTTCTGGTTTTTATAACTATTATTTACTTCTGTTTGAGGCTCATAGCTTAATAATGGTCTTACTGTATCAATGTTAACTGCAAAATTACTTGAAGCGTTTGCATAATTTCCAGCCGTATCATTGCATTGAACATTCCATGTGTAGCTTCTGTCTGTTAATGTTAAAGTGAATGTGTTAATTGCACCTGCTACAGGGCTTAATTGAGAGTTGTTTTTTATGAATGTTGTTGAAGTAAAATTACCATATAAATCACATGCCTGCAGGTTAGCATTAAATGGAGCATCTGTCGGAACATACCTGAAGTTAACTGTGCTTGTTGTAAGCTGTTGATTATTAATTGGAGAATCTAATGTTACAGTTGGATTTGTATTGTCTGTTGTATAAGTAAATGTATTTGAGGTATTTTGATTATTTGCTACATCTCTAACTATTGCCCTCCAGAAATATCTTGTATTAACATTCCATGGTGTTGTAACCTGGAATGATGAGTTTGTTACAGAGCTAGTTCTTAGATAAGTAAATTGTATACTTGAGAAATCTGCATTATCATCAACCTCTACTGTGTAATTTGAAAAGTCATTGTTTGAAATATCTGAAACATTATTCCATATTAATAATTGGGTTGTATTAGTGCTTATTGTGTTATTGCTTGGGCTTGATAATGTAAAATTCATTGTTGACCTTCCTATTAACAATTCAGATGTATTTACTTGTGAACTGTCTGCAAACGTATCAGAAGCATATAATGAAGCTTTATACGTTCTTCCAGCAGTTGTTTCCTCGCTAACTAATTTATTTAATGCACTTGTATTATAGCTGTTATATAATTCATATATCTGGTTTGCACTCAAAGAACGGTTGTATATTCTTACTTGAGTTATTGAGCCATTAAGGAATCTACCAAAATCAGGTTCACCACCAATTACAACATCACGCTCATCTTTGCCAATATTCCCACTAAATGATGCAGTTTTATCTAAACTACCATTTATATACCATCTAATATTACTTCCATCATAAGTAATTGCTACATGATTCCAAACATTAAGAGAAACATTTGAATTTGAATTTTCATGCTCTGATGTCACACCATTGAACAATGATGCTAATCTCCCATTAGAAGTATTAATAGTCATATAATAACTACCAGTTTTCTGAATTATGCTTGCTTTATCCGTATTTGTTCCTCCAGCATTGTAAGATTTTAAATTAATCCAAGCTTCTAATGTTATTTTATTTCCTGTCATATTTAAAGAAGGTCTGCTAGTTGCAGTTACATTTATATAATCATTTACACCATCAAACTTAAAGCTTGGAGAATAATATAACTTGTATTTCTCGTAATGATCTTGAATTTCATTTGAAGTTAGAGCTTTATTGTATATTCTTACGTTATCTATGCTTCCATTAAAAACATCTCCAATTATAGCATTAGCATAAGCACCAATCATAATATCTTGCCTTAATCCTCTTAATCTGCCAGATGTTAAAGCTGTATTTTCTGATATACCATTAATATAAATATTTAAGGTTGAAGTGTTATAAGTTTCAACAACATGATACCAATTATTATTTGATAAAACAGTATTTGTTAGAACAGTTTTAGCCACATTTGTATGATTATAAAGACTAAATATTATTTTTCCAGTTGTGCCAGAAGTTTGAATATACCAGTCATCCCCAGCACTTGTGGATTTACTAAGTATTGGTCGTTCAACTAAAGCATTTCTAGGATTAAGCCAAAATTCTATACTAATTTGCTCACTTGCATTTAATGAACTTGAATAACTAATATTTATAAAATCATTACTTCCATCAAACTTAAAACTCGGAGTATAATATAACTTAACTTTATTGTAATGGTCTGCTATTTCAGATGAAGTTAATGCCTTGTTGTAAATTCTTACGTTATCTATTGAGCCATTATAAACTAAAGTTGGTGTTCCATCTGCAGTGCTTGTTATACTAGCTCCAATTGTTAAGTTAAAAGTATTTGTTAAAAGAACTATGCTTTGATTGCCACCTGCTCCACCAACACTAACCACCCTATTATCACTTTGATTTATTCCATTTACATAACCTTGAACCCCACCTTGTTGATAAACACAAGCAACATGATTCCAGCCATTTTTAAGTGAGTTATTAAATCCGATAAAAAATCTATCAGCAGCAAGTCCACTAGCAGCACCCTTGCAACCTAGGGTAGCATTTACACCTAAAGATATTCTATCTTCAAATTCCATAGAATAACCACTACCCCATCCAGAATTAGTAGAGCCCTTTGTAATAATAATTTGAGCTTGATTTTCT
>JBBSWY010000102.1:0-7031 GCA_038046045.1 Nanobdellota archaeon | reverse complement strand
CTAAAATTGGACCAAGAAAAGCAAATCCAGAACTTTTTATTTTTAAATTATATAAGCGAGCATAAAGACCATGAGAAAATTCATGAATTATAGCAACGACAAAAATTGCAATGATCCAATGCCAAAAACTTAATGTTGGTAAACCTGGAATCTTTAATCCCGGCAATACAGGAGCTAAAACTGGCTGTGTCTGAATGCCGAGTATAGAACCACGAATTAATGTATATGTTCCGCCAATAATTGTATAAAGAATAAAAATCATTCCTAAAAATCCTACAATTATTCCTAAATAACCAAGAATATTTAAAAATCTGGGAGCAACTTTAGAATATTTGTCCATTAATTTTATCCCTAGTTTGGTTTTATATAAAGCAAATATTTTATTCTGAACCTCAAATTTATTTTTATTTTTTAAATAAAATAGGAATAACAATCCATAAAATACTAAAGCAAAGATTAAGTCTAAATTCATTTTTTTCTTACTGCCCTAAAACTTTTACTATTGCATCTTCTGCAAACAACTTCCTTTTGTATAATTTTTATAGGTCTGCTTCTTATCTTAGTCTTGCATCTTTTACAAACAAATATGTTGTAAAATAAACGTGCATTTGCTTCTGGGAATTTTACCATTTTACTTCACTTGTTTAATCATTTTTTGATCCATTATAATCCAATATGTTACCTGCACCCCTTCTTTAACTTTGTCTTTTAATTCTTCTGGTATCGATATATCAAAGGTTTCAAAACTTTCTAAATCCATGACGTTTGCCTTGTCTTCATGAACAGAAAGCACCTGTGCATCTTTTTTATCAACTATTGGAATATCAACTTTATCTGAACTTGGATGAATTTTAATTCTTTTTTGGTTGTCTATTAATCCTATGGCTTCTATTCTGCATTTCATACTCCCATGTTTGCCTGTTTTACTTAAATCAATATTCTTGACAACACATGGAACATTATCAAAAATTACATAATTACCAACTCTTAACGAACCAGCATTAGTTACTTTTTTATCCATCTCAGAAAGAAATCCTTTAAGATTATTTATAAAAGTTTTGTTTTTGCAAATAAAAAGATTTATATAAATTCACTCTAAAACAAGATTATGAAACTAAAGAAAGGAGATTTTATTGAAGTCAATTATATAGGTAGAACTAAAGATGATAATAAAGTTTTTGATTTAACTAAAGAAGAAGATGCAAAAAAAGAAAATATTTATCATAAAGAGCATAGATATAAACCAATAATTATTTGCCTAGGTTTTAATGATATAATTAAGGGATTAGATGATGGGTTAATCGGAAAAGAACTTGGAAAACATAAAATTGAAATCAAATCTGAACAAGGGTTTGGTAAAAAAACTTACGATTTAATTAAGTTAGTTCCAAATTCAATTTTTAACAAAGAAGGAATAAAACCATTTTCAGGATTGCAGGTTAATATTGAAGGATTAATTGGAACTGTAAGAAGCGTTTCAGGAGGAAGAAGTTTAATTGATTTTAATCATCCATTATCTAGTAAGGATTTAGTTTATGATGTTGAAATTGAAAGAATAGTTAATGATTTAGAGGAAAAATTAAAATCTTTGTTAGAATTAAAATTAGGAAAAGATGTTAAGTTTGAAATAAGTGATAACAAGGCAGTAATAAAACTTAGCCTAAAAGAAGAACTAAAAAAATTATTAATACAAGAGATTAAAGACAAAATTCCTGAGATAAAGGAAATCGAATTTGAAAAACAACCACTGGAGAATAAATAACTTTAAATATTAGAATGTTTTTTATTAAACAAAAGGTGAAAATATGAACTTTCCTCAACAAAGTAACCAGCAAAGAACGAATTTATCCTTAAAAACGGTTGTACAAAAGACTTCTAATATTGATGATGAACTTGAACAATTGCTTTCTAATCAAAAAGCAAAGATTAAAGTTATTGGTTGTGGTGGTGCTGGTAATAATACAATTAATAGAATGAGTGAAATTGGAATTACCGGATCTGAAACTATTGCTATAAATACAGATGCTCAGGATTTACTTTATACTAATGCTGCTACAAAAATTCTTATTGGAAAAGAAGTTACTGGAGGATTAGGTGCCGGAAGTATTCCACAAGTTGGAGAGGAAGCTGCAAAAGAATCAGAGCAAGATATTAAACATGCTATAACTGGTGCAGATATGGTATTTATTACAGGTGGTTTAGGTGGAGGAACAGGAACTGGAAGTATGCCGGTTATTGCAGATATTGCTAAAAAACTTGGTTGTTTAACAGTAGGAATAGTTACTTTGCCATTCAGTATGGAAGGTCAAAGAAGATATGATAATGCTTTAATGGGATTAGAAAAATTAGAAGGTATTGTTGATACATTAATTGTTATTCCAAATGATAAATTACTTGAACTTGCACCGGATTTACCATTGCATACTGCTTTTAAGATTGCAGATGAAATTTTAACTAATGCTGTAAAGGGTATTGCTGAATTAGTTACAAAAGCTGGTTTAGTTAACTTGGATTTTGCTGACATTAAAACAGTCATGGGAAAGGGAGGAGTTGCAATGATTGGTGTTGGTGAAAGTGACACTGAAAATAGAGCTGTTGAAGCAGTTGAAAAAGCTATTAATAATCCTTTACTAGATGTTGATATTACAGGTGCAAATGGCGCTTTAATTAATGTTATGGGCGGTCCTGATATGACTTTAGAAGAAGCAAGAAAAGTAGTTGAAACTGTTTCTGAAAAATTAGATGAAGATGCTCGTATTATATGGGGAGCTCAAATTTCAGAAGATATGGAAAAAGTTATAAGAGCAATGTTGATTATTACAGGCGTTACAAGCCCGCAGATTTTAGGACCAAGAAGACAAGGGAATAAGAAGAAAAAGGAATTCCAGAATGAACTTGGGATAGAATTTATAAGTTAAATTTTTCTACATAAAAAATTAATATAAGGATCTTGTGATGTTTTAACATTAAATCTTTTAAACGAAATTATCTGGAAGTAGTCTTCTAAAATTTGTTTTAATTCGTTATCTTGATACAAAGAAAAAAATCTTTGATGATTAGTTTTATTATTTTTATAAAATATCTCTTTATCCCCCTCTACCATTCCAATTAAGAATAATCCATTTGGCTTTAATAATTCTTTAACCCTTGCAACAGCATTATAAATCCTGTTCTTGGGAAGATGTAATAAAGAGGCATAAGCCCAGATTCCATCGAATGATCCATCTTCAAAATCTAGATTTTCAATATCTTTTTCATAAGCTTCCAAACCATTTTCTCTGCAAATCTTAATCATCGAAGAAGAAATATCGACGCAAACTGGCTGTAATCCTTTTTGCTTAAACAATAAAGAATCTCTTCCTGGTCCGCTACCCAAATCCATCACTCTTTTACCTAGCAAATTTTCAACAAAAAAATTGAATTCTTCAGATAAATAATTAGTAATAAATTGTTCATAACTTTCTGTTCTATCTTTCCAATATCTATCTAAAACTTTATCATAAAACATTTTTGTTTCAACCTTAAATCCTTCGTTAAAATCTGGGAAAATTGCTTTAAATTGCAAGGTTTTAGCTTTGTCTCTAATAAATTTATGTATAGACATTCTTCTAGCTTTGCAAAAATCTATAGATTCTTGAATGTTATTAACTTCAATTTTCCTTTCTAATATGGATTTTTTACCAATCTCCCCTAAAACTCTTCTCTCATTTAAATCGTAAGCGATAGATTGCATATTAAGGCATGCTCTTCTAAAATAACTGTTTAATTTTTCGTCTAAACTCATTTCATGAGTCCTATCATAATCTGATGGAAGAACAGCGTGGTTTATTGGAAACAGATCAATTTGCTTTATTCCATTAATAAATCTTGAATCGCCATGATGGGTTGTTCTTAAATCCCAATCATGAGGCAGTTTTATCATATCTGAATCAACTGGATTTTCAACAATAAAGTCAAAATCAAAAATTTCATCGCTTTTTACGCCATATAATCCTTGAACAATTGTTCTATAAACAAAGCCCCCCGCTGCGAAAATTCTTCCCTTTAAAGAATTGGCTTTTACAATATCTAAAGCTTCTTTAAATCCCAAGTTTTCTTTAATTCCTTTCTCAATATAAGACTCGAAATTCATTTTACAACCGATTAATTTAAAAAGATTTATAAAGTGATTTTTTAGATTTTAAAATATGTTTGAGCAAGAACTTCAGAAGCCTAGTTTAAAGCAAAGATTCAAAAATTTTATAGTAGAAAGTACAAGGGTATTTAAACTGACTAAGAAACCAAGCAATGAGGAGTTCAAAACAATAGCAAAGGTAGCTGGAATAGGGACTTTAGTCATTGGGTTTATAGGTTTTTTAGTACATTTAATTGCTCAGATGATAAAATGACAAAAATATTTGCATTAAGAACAACTGCGAATAGAGAAGAACAAGTACTAGAATTTGTTAGTTCTAACGCTAAAAAAAAGAACCTTAATGTTTATTCATTAGTAAGACCACATGGAATGAAGGGTTATATTTTTTTAGAAGCTGAAACTAAAGAAGATGCTGAGAATTCTTTCCATGGTGTACCTTATGCTCGTGGTTTATTACCTAATCCGGTAAGCTATCAAGAAATAGAGCATATGTTAGAGCAGGCTAAAACTCAGTTTAATATGAAGAAGAATGATATTGTTGAAATTATTTCAGGACCGTTTAAAAGAGAGAAAGCTAAGATTTCCAGAATTGATAAACAAAAAGAAGAGGTTGTTGTTGAATTACTAGAAGCAGCTGTTCCAATTCCAATAACTGTTAAGATGGATTCTGTTAAAGTTATTAGAAGAGAAGGAGAAGAAACACCAACAGAGGAAGAAGATGAGTAAGGAAAAAATAGAATTAATGATTGAAGGTGGAAAAGCAACACCTGCTCCTCAATTAGCACAAAAAGTTGGTCCTCTTGGAATAAACATTATGAATATTATTAATCAAATAAATGATAAAACAACTCATTTTAAAGGTATGAAAATTCCTGTCAAGATTTTTGTAGATAATATAAGTAAGAATTTTGATGTTGAAATTGGTTCTCCACCAACTTCTGAATTAATAAAAAAAGAAATTAATGTTGAGAAGGGTTCAGGAACACCAGATAAAGAAAAAATTGGAAATCTTGCAATTGAACAGGTAATTAAAATTGCATTAATGAAAAAAGATAATATGTTAGTTAAGACGTTAAAAGCGGCTGTTAAAAATGTTATTGGAAGCTGTAATTCTCTGGGTGTTTTAATCGAGGGTAAAAAGGCTGTTGAAATTAACAAAGATATAGATTCAGGAATTTATGATAAAAAAATTAATTCTCAAGAAACAGAAGTAAGCAAGGAAAGACTTGAGCAACTTAAAACACAATTAGAAGAAGTTAATAAAGAAATTAAGAAACAAATTGAACGTGAAAAAGCACTTGCTGAGAAAATTGCAGAAAAGAAAGTTGAAGTTATTAAAGAAGTTCCTAAAGAAGGTGAAGTCGCCCCTGCAGAAGGTGCCAAGGTTCCTGGAAAACCTGAAGTTGGTAAAGAAGGTGCTCCGGTTATTGCAAAGCCAGAAGCTAGTAAGGAATTTAAAAAAGAAGCTAAAAAATAGTTTTAACAAATTTTATAAACAAACTTTTTCTTAATTCTTTGTATTGGGGATATGGTCTAGCTTGGTATGACGAGAGGTTTGGGACCTCTTAGCCCCGGTTCAAATCCGGGTATCCCCATTTCATAGAAAGCTTTTTAAAACAATTACATAATAAATAAAATATGGCAACAAAAAAAGTCGGAACTACTGGACGTTTTGGTGCTCGTTATGGTAGAAGATTAAGACAAAAAGTTGCTGAAATTGAAAAAAAATTAAGGCAATGGCATAAATGTCCTTATTGCAATAAAATGAGGGTAAGAAGATTAGCAGCTGGAATTTGGTTTTGTAGAAGCTGTGAATCAAAATTTACAGGAAAGGCTTACGAGGTGTAAAATGGTTGTGCATAAATGTTTTGATTGTGGAAAAATTATTAAGGCAGAATACTTAAAGAAAAAGGTAAGATGTCCTTATTGCGGTTCTAAAATATTATTTAAACCAAGAGTAATTTCTTCAGTAGTAAAGGCAGATTAAAATGGATAAAGAATCAGAAAAAAAGGTGCAGGAATTACAATTAATAGAACAAAATCTTTCTAACTTGTTAATGCAAAAACAAACATTTCAAGCTAGATTATTAGAAAATGAAAATGCTATAAATGAGTTAGATGCAACAAAAAAGCAAAGTTATAGGATTGTGGGAAATATTTTAGTTGCAATGGATAAGGAAAAATTGAAAAAAGATTTAAATAATGAAAAAGAAATATTTGAATTAAGAATTAAAAATATTGAAAAGCAAGAAAATAAATTAAAAGATCATGCAAAGGAGTTACAAGAAGAGGTTTTAAAAAATTTAAAATAAGATGGTGAATGAACAAATAAATTTGATAATATCAACTTTAAATTTAATAAAAGAAGATAATGGTGTACCGAGAAATGTAAAGGCTAGAATAGATAATGCAATTTCTTGTCTGAATGATAATGAAAAAGATATTTCCTTAAAAATAAATTCTGTGTTACAAGAGCTAGATGAGGTAAGTAATGATAAAAATTTGCCAACTTATACAAGGGTTGAGATATTAAATATAATAGGAATATTAGGGAGTTATCAATAGAAATATTTATATACAAGTTGTTATTATTAAAGAGTTAAGAGGCCACAAAAAATGAAAGAATTTTACAAAAAAGTAAAAGAGACAGTGCTTAGAACGGTAGGTGGGAATTCTGATTTTGGTGATAATATGGATGAGGATTATGTTGAAATTGATACTGATGTTGATAAAGGTCCAAAAGCTAGAATTCTTGTAAGACCATTTTTCATTGAAGACTTTGCAGACATAAAACCTGTATTAGATGCTTTAAGAGAAGGAACAACAATTGCTTTAATTAACATAAAACCATTAAAAGATAAAGATATTATTGAATTAAAAAGAGCTGTAAATAAAT
>JBBSWY010000101.1:0-1087 GCA_038046045.1 Nanobdellota archaeon | reverse complement strand
TAGATAATATAGAAACAAAGTTTTTTTTATTATACTCTGAAATATATAAAACACTCACATTTTTAGAAAAATATCCCGGCTTTAAAACATTTATTAAAGAACTTAATCTAGATAGCTTAATAATAATTTTTGGTGGTTTTGCTAAATTAATAACAAATAAAACTTCCGATATTGATATTTTGGTTGTTTCAGATAAAGAAGAGCAATTACCAATGCATCTATTGCCTAATAAATTGCATCAAATAAATATCTCTAAAAATGCATTCTTAAAATCTTTAAACAAACAAGAAACCTTGATTAAGGAAATAGAAGAAAATCATATTATTTTAAATAATCATTCGTCTTATATAAATATAACTTGGAGTTATTATGGTGGTAGATAAACTTAAGTGGTGTTTTAGAATAAAAGAGGGTCTAAAATTCGCTGAACCTAGTGAGCGTCTAGCTAAATCTTATCTTGGAGAAGCAAAATCTTCTCTTAAAACAGCTGAGAAAAATTTTCAAGAAGGGGATTTGCTTTGGACAACAGTTGTTATCTACTACGCTGAATATTATGCTATGTATGCTTTTTTGCAAAGGGTTGGTATAAAATGTGAGAATCATTTTTGCTCTATTTTAGCTGTTACTAAGATGCTTGGAGATGAAAAAACAATTATAATTAATAAACACAAAGAAAAAAGAGTTGACGCACAGTATTATATGAAAATCGAAAAAGAAGAACAGATTAACAATATGCTAAGAGAATCTAAAGTTTTTGTTAATATGTTTGATGAAATTGTTTCAAATATTTCCGAAAATGAAATTAATAATTATAGAAAAACGCTGAAAACTTCTTTTCTTCTTTAGTTAATTACCACAATTATTTAGAACTTAAAATATAAGTTTTAGACCCTATATTCTTTCTCTTAATAACATCATAAGCATTTATATCAATTCTAGAAATAGGAAAAATAGGATATTTAGTTAATCTTATTAGAAAGTCATATTCGCTATCTAGTCTAAATTTTTTCTTAAATCTCATAACAGGAAAACTTATACTTGGCATTAAATTAAAAAATTGATGACCAAAATCTTCACTTGAATCATT
>JBBSWY010000100.1:0-21079 GCA_038046045.1 Nanobdellota archaeon | reverse complement strand
ATATTTTAAAAACGCATTCAATTTCAGCAATTTGTGGTGCGTCTATCATTTTTGCAACTCTTGTGTCTTTTTTTCCTCGTCTTAAGTAAACCCTGTAGGTTGAATTATGTCCGACAATGTGGCCTCCAATTGGTGTTGTCGGGTCTCCAAAGAAAACAGCTGGATTAGCCATTACTTGATTAGTTACATAAACCGCAATACTATAATTATTTGCAAGTTTAAGTAAAGTATGCATATGTTTGTTTAATTTCTGTTGCCTATCACTTAATTGTCCACGCCCAGAAAAATCACTTCTGAATAAACTCATCAAAGAATCTACAATAAGTAATTTTACCGGAAGATTATCATTTTTTATTAAATCTTCTACTTTTTCAGCAACTAACATTTGATGGTCTGAATTAAAACATCTTACAACTCTAATGCCTTTTAAAATTTCTTCTGCATTTAACCCATTATTTTCTGCGATTTGTTTAATTCTTTCAGGCCTAAAGGTACTTTCTGTGTCCAACCAGACTGCAATTCCTTCTGCTCCGCCTTTATCTTTTGGTAGTTGAACATTTACAGCTAGTTGATGTGCTAAACTTGATTTTCCACTTCCAAACTGGCCATAACATTCTGTAATTGCATTAGTTTCTATTCCACCCCCAAACAACGTATCCAAATTCTTACTATTCGTTGTTATTTTCATTACCCTTTGTCTTTTTTCTAAAGCTTCAATTCCAGTTTCAAAACCCATATCTAATTTACTTCTTGCATTATTTATTATTTTTCTAGCGGTCGCTTCTGTTACTCCCGCAATCTCAATTAATTCAGCAGGACTTGCAACAGCAATGCTCATCATTGTGTTAAAACCAGCTTCTTCTAATTTTTCTGCTGTAGCTGCTCCAACACCAGGTAAATCAGTAATCTTGAATTCTTTTTTCTCTGCCATCTTATTCACTCTCCTCTTCTTCAACTTTCTCTTGATTTAATAATAATTCTTCCTGGGCTTTTTGTAAAACAAGTATGGTTTTTTGGATATCGTTCCTTCTTAGGTTAACAATCTCATTTCTCCAAATTTCTTCTCCTTTTTTCTTATAACTTCTGTTTAAAGAAATTGTTTTGAACTCAACCATTCCACCGTTGAATTCTTTTTCATTGCTCCATATTGCAGCTTCTATATTTCCAGATCTAAATTTTTTAATAGGGCGATTTCCCATTTTAATACCTCCTTTCCTTTTCGGATTTTTTTCAAATCTAAAATTAGCTTCCTTTCGGTTTTTATTTCAGCTAATGATGTTATTAATACAAACATCTTTATAAACCTAATTACCGCGGTTGTCACTTGGACTTTTGGGAACTAATATATATTTTAGAAAATATATGTTATAATATAATATATGTTTAGAATGAATAAAACTAGTAAAAATAACTTCTCAAATAATCCATTAGTTTTAACAAAACCTGAAAGCTTAAAATTTGAAGGATAAAAGATATATAACCCATTTTTTGTTAAACTATCTAAAAATAAATGACTCAGATAACCAATATAAAAAGGAATCCAGTAATTACCAAAACTTAATTTTATTATCAAAGATAGAACACTTGCAAACATTATACTATGGATTAGTTTACGATGACCAAAAAATAGATTTACAAACCAGGATACAAAAAAGAATTTCCTTCCAATCTTGCTTTTGCTATGGTCTATATCTGGTAAACTCCCGGCAAATATTAAAATTAAAATAAATAAATAAGGATTCAAGTTGAAATATTTGAAAATTAATAAAGAAATAAGTAAAGAAAACATTAAATGAGTTTTAAACATCAATTTGCTCTATAATCTCCTGTGCAGCTTCCTCGGCATTTATTTTTTCAATTGAATTAATAATAAACTCCTTCCTGTCAAACATTTCATTCTTTGTAACTTTTCCTGTAAAAATATATTGCATTCCAAGTAAATTTAATCTAGCTTCATCAAATAGACCCGGATTTTCTCTTATTTCATGTATATTATTAACTAACTTAGTTGCATTATCCCTGAAAGCAACCAACCTTATATTGTCTGTGCCATCATCTAAATAAACATTAAATACAGGCATTTTAACACTTGAAGCATTAGCATGTAATTCACATTTTAAATTTTCATTAACTTTCTTCCCACAATCAGAACATGCATCATAAAATTTAGGTTCAAAAGCTTGTACAATTGTTCCTGAAATACTTGCAAACTCTCCTGGAACTAAATCTTTAATTTGTTTCTTAATAACTTCTCTAGCATAACTCATCTTAACTTCATTTATTTTTTCTTCTGGGTTTAAATCTATTGAAGCTCTATTCCCAAGATGAATCTCCTTAAAACCATTATTTTCCTTAACATAAGCATTCTTAATTTTAATTACCTTATCCTTTACAATATTTCCATTTTCAACTTCTTTAATATGATTTGTATCCCATAAAACAGCCCTGCATGTTCCTGTTTCATCTCCAATTAATATACTTGCAACTTTTCCTTTTCTCTTGATTGTATTAAACTCACGAACATCATAAACATCTACAACCCTGCCAACAATATTTAATGAACCAATTCCAGAAATTAATTGATTTATCTTTAAAGTTTTTTTACCAAAATCCTCAAATACTTTAACACCAAGTTCATTTGCAACAATATAAGCTGCTCCTTCCTTGCTTATTAAATCACTTAACTCGCGTAATTTAGCCTTAACCTTAACTTCAATTTCATTAACAGAAAGTTCCTTTTCCTTTTGTATCTTTTCTACAATTTCTAGATATGTTAGTCCTATCAATTTAAAATACCCCTTGTTTAAGTCCTGTATCTTTGTTATTTATCTTGAAAACAAAATTTGCTTGTTTTGTTTCTAATTTTTCTTTGAATATTAAGATATTTTTATTGTTTTCTATTGTAAATGTTATTATATCTTGATTACTTGTAGCTTTTTCATTAGTACAAGTATTTAAATCTTTTCCATTTATTGCGCAGTTTTTCAGTTTTTCTTTTACTTCTTTTATTTTATTTAAATCCAAGATTAATTCCTGCTTGATTTTTACAGGTAGGCTATATTCCAGCTTAAAACTGCCCTTATTTGAATTATAATTAAAATCTTCTAGACTAACTAACATAGAATTATTTTGAATCTTGACTTCCTTTGTATTATAACCATAATCAGATAATGATTTTGTAAATAAATTAATAAAATTATTTTCTAAATCTGGGTCACAATCAGAATTAAACTTCCATATATTACTGCAATTTTCCTTTACGCCCGAGTTTTTAATAAATTCATTTGTAGCTTCATTTAAAGAATATTTTATAGTTTGTTCTGCATTAAATAAATATTCTTGTCCTTTATTATAACTTTTAACAATTTCAGCTTGATTTCCCCCTATAGTTTTATATTGATCACTTACATCCTTGATAACTTGTTCATGATAAGCAAAAATTAAAGTAACTAACACAAATATTGCAAACAATGGCATAAATATTGCTTTTTTATTCATGTATGCATCCCTCTTCTAAAGTTATCTTGGCTTTTTTATTATCTGGAAATATTAAATCTAGAGAATGTTCTTGGGGTAAAATATATTTATCTGTAAATAATCTTATGAAATTTCTTGGGTTTGGTGATAATGTGTATGTTCTTACATCAAATTTAGATTCATATTCAAAAAATTTTTTATCATCAAGCTCTCCTTTAATATTCCACAATGGGCATCTTTCTTTATCATAAACCATGTTAAAAATTTCCCCGCTAACTTCTTGTAATTTTTTGTAATCATCATTATAATATGAACTAACAATTAAATCTGCTATATTCTCATTATTTTGCAAAGGTGTTCTTAGATAATTAACAAGATTTATCTGGATATCTGCTAAATTAATTTGGTTTATTCTAAATTCTGAATTGCTTAAAGATGAAAGCGAGAATAATGCATAAAATATTGTTATAGTTGCAACTATAAATATTAATGAAAATACAAATGTTATTGCACTTTCTCCTTTTTTCATTTTAATTTAACCATTGCAATATTCAATAATCCCCTTTCTAAACTTTTATCATCCTTAAATAAAATATAATAAGTATAATTTGTACAAGCAAAGTGTTTGGTATCAAAGCAAAAATTAAGTTTTTCAGCTACATTTTTATTAAGGTTAATCGTTTTTACATCATTTGTAATTAAATTTAAATTAACTCCAACTCTGTCATTCGCTTTAAAACAATTGTCTAAATTAAGCTGGTTAAATTTAAGTTTATCAATAATTCCTGGATAAACATTATTTTCATCTTTGTATGCTAAACAGTTTTCATTATAAACAAATCTTTGTCTTAGAATGTCTTGCTGTAATTTATCAATTTCAAAATTTTTTGTTATTGGAATATTAACTAAAAATATAACAAATCCTGCAGCTAAAACTAAGACAATTATTCTTGGTATCCAAATTATAAATTCATGTGAAATATCTGATTGTGCTTTTTTATTCATTTTTTAATTCCAAGTAAATATTTTTTTCCTTGCTGATTTTTAATGTTGAATTATTTATAATATTAAAATTATAATCTAATTCGGTCAAAGTTTTATCTCGAGTAAAAGAATAAATTTTAGGAATGTTTTTAGTCAATGAACTTACTTCAATGAAATTTTCTTTTATTTTTACATTAATATCTTGTAAATTTGAGTAATAAACATTAGTCTTTCCGGGAGAATTATGTAATGCGTCTATGCTTAATCCTGTCTCTCTTACAATAAAATCTTCAAAAAATGATCTTTCTGAAGTTATATCACTTATAATAAAATAAGCAACAATCGCAAGAATAATATAAAAAGCCCAGATAAGCTGAGTCTCTAATGGCGAATCCCCTTTTTTATGCATAATTAAATAATAAATACGGAATTTATAATGTTTTTGATAAATTTGAAATTATAGTAAATGAATCCTTTTCTTTTTTCAAATTTAAATCATAAGTTTTTTCATCATAATCGTATAAAACAAAAGCCTTACAGGTATTTGTTGGATTTACCTTGGCGTTTAATTCTATACATTGAGATTCTTCATCATCACAGTTTACACTTAATTTAGTTATAACTAGTATTGATTTACAGGAACATAAGCAATTTTTATCACGGCATTTAACTGGTTCTTCTACATCCTTTGTTAAAAAATAATTAAAACAGCTTTTATCTAAATCATTTTGTTTTATTATATCAATATCATTATTAAAAGCTAATAATACTGAATCTTTTGTGGTTAAATAAGAAGAAGTTTTCACATCTCCAACCTTCATATTTGTTAAATCCTTAGCCAAATTAACGAAATAAAGATAATTTTTTCCTTCATCTTTAGCTCCGTTAGGTGAAATAAATTTAAAAATTAAGCTGACTAAAACTATTGCAATTACAGCCCCGGCTAAAATCTTGAAAGCAGTCATAATTACAGTTGTTTCTACTGCTTTTTTGTTCATTTTCCTATTCCTGGTAAACTGTTTACGCTGGAATTAGCATTTGAAATTAAATTTGAAAAACTGGCAAATAAACTGGAAATTTGAGATCTAAATGCAATAACTAGAATGACAAGAACAAGAACAGCAAGTATCAAAATGATAATTGTTTGAATTCCAAGCTCCATTCCATTTTTGTTCATTTTAAAAAGAAAAAATTAACAAAGAAGTGGATTTCCCTGTTTATTACTACATGGTATATTTAAACTTTCTCCCTCGGGATTTTGTCCACAATAATATTTCTTGTAAATCTTATCATTTCCTTCTCTTGTGTACTCGGCTTCACCGTCGTTATTTATATCTATATTAAAGAAACTATTACAATATGCAGATTTAGATGGATTTTGTAAATCTTTAGCTTGTTCGCAATATGATTGGCAATTTTGTTCTGCTAATTGAAGGGTTGATCCAGCAGTACTAGTTCTAAATATATCTCTTATAGCTCCAAACAATTTAGATGAACTGCCTGTAAAGAATGCAGCTACAACAACCAAAACAAGAATAACTAAAATAGCTATTATGATAACATTAATAGAAAGTTCTGCTCCTTTTTTACCTATTTTCATGTATATTGCCTCTTTCTTTAAGTTTAAATATTTTATTATATAAGCTTTTCTATTACTTCAAATTTTACATACCTTGCTTATTTTTGTTAAATCAAATCCTGTTGAAACTAAGCATATTTTATCTGATTTGTATATTGCTGGATTATTATAAAAATTAATGTTATTTGAAAAAAATCCTTTCTTTATTGCAGGCAAGTCTTTATCAAAATTAATTATTAAAGAATCTTCTGTATTTGCTCCATCTTTATTATAATAACAATTAAAATCCTGAACATTTTCTTTTTGCATTGTTATGGCATTATTATCTTTAATATTAACTAATTTAATTTCTTTATCATTTATCTCGATTTGATGAACTGCATTAAATCCTGAAAATGATGGGTAACATAAACAATTATTATCCTGAGAATCTTTACATGACCGAATGTCTTTTATAAATGAATTAAAGCCAAGTTTAGCATCTTGATTTAATTTTGAATAATCAACTTCTGTTAAATTAAATAAATTATAGATTCCTAAAGCAGATTTACCAGCATTCCAAAGTAATTTTCCAATTCCGGGAACCAAAACAACAACGATAATTAATACAAGTAATATTCCTGTTAAAGTCCAAACCCAAGATCCTTTTTTGTTCATTTTAGCCAAATCTTATTATATTTTTTAATGATTCTAAAGTTGAATTAATCTTATCTTTAAATAAATAAACTATCGCGATTATTATAATAAGAAAAATTAAAGCGAGCAGGATTTTAGCGATTTCTTCCCAGCCAAACTCACCTTTTTTAAACATAATCTTAATTTATTTAGCGAATATTTAAATCTTTACTTATTAAAAAGGTTTATTAATATTCTTAAATCATTAATGATATGTCTCTTGAATCTATTGTAAAAAGTGTAAAGAGAAATTTTATTTATCCTTTATTATTTACAACAATGATTTTTGGTTGTAAAGAAAATAATCCGGTAACATCCCCCACCCCAACGCCAAAACCAACACCAAATAAACTGCCCGAAACTACGATAATTAAGCCAAGTAATAATCAAAATTTTAATACAAATTCTGTTATCGCTGAATGGAATGGTACAGATTCAGATGGAAGAGTTGTTGGATATGGAATTGCGTTAGACGGTATTGGGAATTATGTTACTAATACTTCAAAAAATTATTCTAACTTAACAAATGGAAATCATGTTTTTAGGGTTGCTGCTCAAGATGATAAAGGTGATTATGATCCAACACCTGCAGAAGTTAATTTTAATGTCCAAGCTGAAATCATTGGTCCTGTAGACGATACAGACCAAAATGGTTATGCCAAACTAGAAATTGGTTCAGTAATATTTGATGTTTATGTGAAAAATTTAACTAATCAGCCTTTAAAAAATATTAAAGTTTCTGGTTTTAATTATCAATCAAACACAAATATTTATGGGTTTTTAAGCGAGGATTTTTCAGGAAGTTTTATGAGCGAGTTAGTAAATTATGCTCCTGGAATACTTAAAACAGATGGGAATTCTAGTCCAACTTTAACTATTTTACAAAGAGCAAAAGAAAATAATAGAGTTAAAATACAAAAACTATTTAATTATAGATTAAATAAGGGTGTTCTTGTGTTTAAAGATAAAGTAGCATTATCTGATTTAAGCGGAGTTTATAAAAAATATGATAGTATATTTCAAAGTATAAGTTTACTTGAGTTTTTGGTTGGTAATACCGAAGCAGGAACATTTGCAAATGCTACGTTTACATTTGCGTTACAAGCAGCAAAGTTCAGAGAAGAAATCATAAATAATGCAAATAACGTAAGTATGATAATAAATACTGTGGCTTCATATTTTGGACAGGGTTATGATGCAGATGCTTACTATTTTGATGTTTATCAACATAAGGATTTAAAAATATTAACTCATGTGGTAAATGAAGAGGGTTTATGTACATTAAAGGGGAAGGTTATCAATACAAATAATCAAAACATTACAAATGCATTTATAACTCTTGGAAGTGGTGGAATCGCATCAGACTCAACAGATTCTAATGGTAACTATGTCATAAAAAAAATTCTTGCTTCAGGTTATACAGCTACTGCAACAGCCACAGGTTATCAAAGCCAGACTAAATTTATTAATATTATTGCACCAACACCCCCTTTTTATACTTCAACAAAATTAAATTCAGATTTCCAATTAACTCCAACAAGCACGCAGCAAGAAATAACATTTCAACCAAAATCAGAGGGTATAGATGCTTTTGTAAGAAAAGATTTGGGCAATAATCCAGATACAAGTAATTACGGAAATGATGCCTCTTTGTATTCTTGGTATCAACCTGGAGTAAGTCAAATAAGAAGTTTCATTAAATTTGATCTTTCTAACATGCCTTCTTTTTCTCAAATTAATTCAGCAATATTTTATATAAGAGGTTTATCATGGCACATATACGATTCAAATGTTAGTCCAGCGACAGTTGCAATAAAAAAGATCACATCATCATGGGGTGAACAAACAATAAAATGGAATAACCAACCAAATATTGGGTCAACAATAACAACGAAAGCAATTAATTCGGATGGGTGGCAAGATTTTGATATTACATCTACAGTAAATAATTGGTTGAGGGGTACAGAAACAAATTATGGTATTACTGTAATGCTTTACCAAGAATCAGGAAATCAACAATGCACATTCCATAGCAGTGATGTTTCTGGAACAACACAACCAAAAATAGTAATTAAATATACAAAATAATCATTATACAAATTTAAATGGTTTTTTCTCTGGATTATAATAAACATAACTACAAACATCTTCTATTTTTGTATCTGTTTCTTTAAAGATTGTTATTGAAGGATATAAATAATCAGCATATCCTATTAATCTAATAAATTGACCACCTATTATTCCTATACCACAACCAACCACTGCTCCGGGAACTGCTCCGATACCCCCAGCAACTGATCCAGCAGCTCCACCTATTTTAATACCCAATAAACAACCACCGATTGCAAATGCTGTTTCTGTTGCACCTGGTGTTATGATAGTACTTGGATTTATAGATGACTTATAGACGACAAATGAAGTGTAAATTTTCTTATCTGTTTCTAAATTTAATGAGCCTTCACCAAAATCTAACTTAGCTTCTTTTGTTTTGGTAAAAAATTCTGCATATGTTTGTATATTATTCGGAGGATTGTGATTACTTAACCAAATTTCAAAATCATCTATATCTACGGGTCTAAGTTTATTTTTAAGTGATTCGTCGACTGTTATCTCGCTACAGATTCTACAATAAGTATCTTTGCTACCAAAATCAAGATCGGAATAAAAGTCTACTTCACCCCTTCCATATTGATCCCAGCATTCATACATATTCTTAGCAAGTTGCTCATAAATTTTATTTTTATCTGCATCTTTAATTGTTTCTTGGGTTGTAACACATGGTGAATTTTCTCTATCATTAAATACTTCCTTTAACACTGTAACGCTATTTCTTTCAACCCAACTTTGACAAGCTGCTTTGGTTCCTGTTCCATATAAAAAGTTGCCAATTAAATAAGTAGCACCAACCAAAACCGCTATAACAATTAATGCAAGTATTAATTTTGTAACTGCTGTCATATCTGCTTTTTTATTAATCATTTTAAAACACCCGTTACAACCAAATATACAATTAAAACAAATAATACAAATATTATTATTGTTATTAAAGTTTGATATTCCAAGGCTTTTTTGTTCATTTTAACTTAATTGAATTCTAATCGCAAGTAATGTAAAAATTACTGTAATTAAAAATGCAACTATTACATATGTTATAGAGCTCTTATATAAATTACTTCCTAAATAATATTCTTCATTTAATGAATCTGCACCATTTTCTATTCCATTGGATAAAATTGTTAAGATAATTACAATTTCAACCAAATATAAACCGATAATTAACTGCAAATAATAGCTCGGAATAATATTTTTAATTTCAAACAAACCGGATATTGCTCCTAATCCACCAAACCCAGCTTCTCCTTGATTAAGTTGTGTTGTTTGTGTTAATTGCTCTGTTAATTTTCCAAGAATTGTAACAATCATGGTAGAAATTCCAACAACAATTCCAGAAATTACAGGAGTAAGAAAACTTATCTGACTTTTCATGCTTGAGATAATTTCAGAAAGCAAATCCTTCAAACGTTCATTAACCTGGTGAATCTTGTCTATATACAAAGAAATGCTGACTAAAGCTTTTGAAACAACTAACGGGCCTTTTCTTGAACTTTCTAACAAAACTTTCATGCTGCTTTCAATTAAACTGCTTGGATAAAACCAGATTGCTCCATTTTGTTTGTTAAAAATAGCTTCTTTAGTGCTCATTCCAAGTTTTTGTATATTTATTGCAACTCTTCTAAAGAAATCTCCTGTTGGTGTTCCTTCCATATTTCTTGCTACATCTCCAAATGCAGCTTCAACAGGAATACCATCTCCAATTCTGTTTCCCAGCTGAAATAAACTACCTGCAAATTCTAATTCAAGTTTTTTAGTTTCATTTCTAATTTTAATTAATTTTCTTGTTCTTAATTTATAATAAGTTCCTAAACCAAGAGCAATTCCCAATGGCAAAGCTAAACTTAGTAAAACAGCACCGACGCCAAATGGACCATAACATGCTTGAGCTTGTGCTGTGCAGGGCAAACCATTTTCAATCTTGTAATCAATAAAATTTAATCCCATAAATTTTGTATCTTGTAAATTTAATATTGAAAATAAAATTGGAATTACGCTAATTGAGCTAACTAAAGCAAATATCAAAAAACTAATCCAAAATGGGTTAATCTGAACTTCTCTATTTCCTATATTAATTAAAATATTTTTGTACTTTGCTAATTCTGGATTTTCCTTAATTAAATCAGATTCAGAATAACCTGTAGGGCGTTTACTTAACACATTAATTCCTATAACATAAACTGTTATTGGTAAAACTATATTATAAATTAAAAATAAGAATATTATTTTAGTTGAACCTAAACCCTGAACTAGACTTCCAAATAAAGGCAAAATAACTAAACCTAAAATTGGTAAAATAACACCGAGCATATGCAACATTGTTATTGGATTTTGTAATTCCTGTGCATAATGCAGCATTTTTTCATAAGTTCCACTTAAAATTACCTCTAATGCCTTTTCAAGTAAAGTAACTCTTCTGTCATCAGAACTTTCAAGTAAACTCCCCTGTATTAAATGAAAAGATTCAACAAATTCTAAATTATAAGAACGCCATTTTGTTAAATAAACATTCAAGCTTTCTTTTATATTTGAATATTTTCCAGTTTCAATATCCCAGAAAACTTTTCTTAAATCTAAAGCCAAAGGATTTCCAATATGATCTGAGGAAAATTTTACTGCATGTTCTAAATTTGATGTATGTCTCATGTACATTACAATATACAAAATGCAAAGCACCATTTGATTGCTTGCTCTTAATCTATATTTTGCAGCTATGTAATTTGGAATATTTGTTAATGGTTTAATTAGTAAGACAGAAACCATAATTAAAATCATTGGCAAGACTAATGCAGTTGAAAAATCTCCTGATGAAAAATATAATGCCCCTGCCAAAATTAAAGAAAAAATTATCATGATTAAAGAAATAAAAACAGCAAAACCAGCAGCTTTTTCTGGAGTAATCTCTAGATGTACTGCTTCAATTGAATCTTCTAATTTTTTTCTATCATCTTCTTTTGGTTTTATTGAAACTACAGTCCCCACATTATTACATAAGTTTTCATAAGCACTTAATGTAGCACTTAAAGACTCTTCACGAAATGTTTTATACTCTTGAGAAAAAGTTTCACTTGGTTCGTAATCTTCAACTGTATCAATATTCTCCTTTATTTTCCCCTTATATTTATCTAATATTCTTTTAACATCATCGTCCATAATAACCTCTTTTTTTAAAATTGTCTTTGTTTTATCGATCTCTTAACCCATTCATCCCACTGGAAAAATACCCTTTTGCTGTCTATAAAACCAACTTCTTCCTTAACTTGATCACTTAATTGATGAAAAATATCATTGCTTTGAACTACAAACTTTGATTCAAGCAGATAATCAAGTTTAGTTTTTGATGAATATTTAACTAAAACATCTTTCATTCTTGCTCTCAATAAAATATTATCCCAGACAGCATCCCAATTTCCAACATACTCGCGAATATTTCCTGCGATTGATTTTAAAATTTCAGAGTCTCCGTTAATTAAATCTTGACTTGGTTTTAGAGTATCTTCTTTTGTATCATAAGTCATTAAATCAACAAATCCGTTTTCCTTTAAAGGATCATCTTCCCAATGCTTTCTTACTTCTGCAATTTGTAACACCCTTCTCCACTTATGCAAGCTATCTGCGCTTCTTACAGGGTTGCTTATTACAATAATATCTGTAGCCTTGAAACTTGTCTTGGGAACTTTTAAATCATTTACAACACGATCGTAAACCCCATAAGGATCTGCTCCATGTATTGTTCCTGCTACAACATTTGCTAATGCACCAATTCTCATTGCTTCATATAATGCTTGAGCCTCTATACTTCTAATTTCTCCAACAATTAAACTTGAATCCCCCATACGCAAACTTGTTCTAATTCCTTCATCAGCTCCCAATTCAGAACTTACATGAGTTAAAGCACTTCTAACTTTCATTGCTTGAATATTGTAACCAAGTTTTCTTAATGCATCTATTGGTAGTTCTTGAGTATCTTCAACTGTAATCATCCTATATTTTCTCATTATTTCAACTAAAGTACTTCCAAGTAAACTAGTTTTTCCCGAGCTTCTTGTTCCTGCAAATAAAATTGTTCTAGCTCCATCAATTAAAAAACTTAGCAAACCAGCTGCCAAAGAATTCATCATCCTGTTTTTAATAAATAAAGGATAAGTCCACGGATCATCTCTATGGCGTCTAAATGCATATGCTATTCCATCTGGATTTAAAGGACGAGAGATAATAGCAACTCTGGCACGTGCATTTTTTAAGATAAGTTCTGTATCTAAAACAGGATTAGCTTCATCTAATGGTCTTCCTGAAGTTAGTCTGAATTTTGATGCCCAGCCCTCTCCATCTTCTATACTTGGGATAATATTTGTCACGCATTCATCATAATCTTGATGAACAATGAAAATAGGACTCTGGCCAATAGGAGCATTTATTGTAACATCCTGGACTTTTGGATCTTGTAATAAAACTTCGATTAAGCCAAACCCAACAGTATAACGAACTAAGATATTGGCAAGATCTTCACTTTCCTTTAAACTCAGCTGCATTCCTTTGCTTTGTGCAAGTTCCTGTAATAAGTCTCTTCCAATGTTAAAGAAAGTCTGCCTCATTTTTTCTGGATCTGTAAATTCTTCCTTTGTTGGTTTGTGTTCTATTAAAGCCTGTCTTGCTAAATCCAATAATTCATATTTATCTTCATCTAGTTTAAATTCAGGCGGGGTTAAATGATAAAGGGGTTTAATGTCACCGGGAATCTTAAGAATATTAACTTCTGTATCTTTATCCAACTTATAAATATCAAGTTCTTCTGCATCTAATGGTTGTTCGGCCATTAATCTCGTAAACATAAAATCAGGGGTAATCTCAGGACGGAAAAATAATCTGTATGGCTGTCTTTCCTGCCCGACACTATAACCGGGAACATATTGCTTGGCTAAGGAAATTAATCTTGTATCTTCCAACAATCTTCGTATATTATTTAAAACATCAATGTAAGCTGTTCTGACGTGTGCTTCTTCTACTTGTTCTGTTTTTTCCAAATTAATTTTTTCTTCTCTTGTTAATCTTATAACTTCAACGTATGCTCCAATTGGATCTTGTCTCAATAAATTTATAATAATGTTTTGTAGTGTAACCCTCCAACTTAAATAAAGTCTTTCGAAAGCTGTTCCACGATTTGTTAAACCAAGAGTTAGAAAGTTCTTTTGTTTTACCAAATGGTTGTAAACATTGGAAATTTCTATCAGCATCTGGGTTTGATCATAACTATAAATATAATTTCTTCTTTGTGTAAAAATTATCCTTGTTACATTCGGGTTTTCAACTAATAAATCTATAACACGGGCCATAACTAAGGGGTTGTTTTCTATGCTTGGTGTATGAGCCCAAGAACTAGAATCTATTTTTAGTAAGGTGTCTTGGCCTTCTCTTAAGATTTCATATGATTTCTCTTTTTTTTGCAAAGCCATATTTCAAATTATAATTAATGTATATAAAAAGTTATTCTTTCGAAACATTTTTATACAGAGCGAGAGTAAAAATATAGAGGTGAAAATGCAGAATTTTGAACCAACGGGTGTTGAAGAACGCGTTAGAATTTTAGAAGCAAGATATACTTTAATGCGAGATCGTATATTTTTGATAAACCAAAACATGATCCAGGAATACAGGAAATTAAGCAAAGAGATTAAAATGATTGATTCTGAATTTAAATCTGTAAAACAAGATTTAAATGAAATAAAGGGTATTTTAAGAAATGTTGTGAATGAAATGCAGGGTTTCGCTAAAAAAGAAAATGTTAAAGTACTTGAAAAATATGTTGATTTTTGGAATCCGTTAAATTTTGTTACGGAAAAAGAAGTTATGGAAATAATGAATAGGGGTGAGAAAAATAGCTCTCAAAAAACCACCAACAGACAAGGTTAAGGAAATGAAGGATAAGATGGGTGATGAAGATATTGTTAGTGCATTAAGGCCAAATTTTTCTAATCAAGAGATAGATGATGCTTTTAATCAGTCTGCACAACAAGATGATAATATCTTAGATCAACTAGATCAATTTCAAACTAATAAAGAGGAAAATAAAGAAACTCCGGAAGATTTGCTTGAAGAAGCACCTTCTCCTGAAACATCCAATCAAAATTTTGGGAGATATCAAAGCAATACAAACACAGGTTATAATCAACAACCTGAATTAAGTTCCAATCAAATTCAGGAAGTAGTTGAAGCTGTAGTTGAAGAAAAATGGGACGATCTTATGTCAAAATTTGGTGATATAAATTTATGGAAAGAGAACGTTAATAATGATTTAGAAGCTGTAAAGCAAGAAATATTAAGAATGCAAGAACGCTTTAACAATATGCAAAATATATTAATTGGTAAAGTTACAGATTACAATAAAAGTGTAATTGAAATTAATTCTGAAATGAAAGCTTTAGAACAAGTAATGCAGAAAATAATTCAGCCTTTAAGCACTAATGTCAAGGAATTGGGAAAGATAACTTCTGAATTAAAAAAGAAGAAAAAATCTAGTTAATTATTTTGATTCAACAACACCAGCAATATTCTTAATGGCAAATGAAACTATGACAAGCAAGAATAATGCTCCTAAAACTCTTGGATGAACTAAAATCTGTGTTATGCTCGCCTTTGTTGGATCTGTAATTTCTCCGCCTTCTGCTGAAAAAAAATCGCTAAATACAGTTCCTATAGCAGCTATCAACAAAATTATTATGATAACTAAAACAGTCCAATAAACTCTTGGATCGCCCATCGTAGTTTCCATTGATTTTTCCTTAATACCCATAAACATGAATAATGAAAGAATAAACAATGCTATAATAACTAAAACAACAAACCATGGTGTAACAAAATTAACAAAATTTAATGTTTCTTTTGAAAACAAAAACAATAATGCTATGGATAATGAAGCAATAAACTTGAGAGTTTTATTTTCCCCCATTAATTTGAACTTATCTAATACAGCATACATTATAACAAAAATAAATAAAAAAGAGAAAACTGGTAAAAAGAACTCCAAAAATCCTAAGCTCTCAAGTATTGTTGCCATTTTTTATTATCCTTTAGATTTTATTTGTTTCCTTTACCAAACATTTTGTCTATTGTGTTCCCAAATTTTTCAAATGAATCGTGAGTTCCTGTTTTTGGTTTACTCACCACAGACCAAATTATTATTCCAACTATTACTAAAAATATTAAGGTTCCTGAATTATCATAAACCCAAGATTCTAACCATGAGGGTCCAAAAAAGTCTAGCCCCACATAGGGTGTTAATGCCCAATAAACAACCAGTAATGAAAATATTGCCGCTACACCAAGTAAAACACCGCTAAATCCTGTTTCAATGTTTGCTCCGAATACTCCAAGCAAAACTAAAAACATAATTGCAACCACAATAAACAATGAAATCTTTGGCAAGAATAAATTTAATCTATCCACTATCTCAAACTGGTTTATAATTAATAAACCAAGGATAACTGCTACAATTGCATTAATCCTGCTTTTCTCCTTTCCAAAAATACTTGTCTTTTCTAAAATAGCAAACGTAATTGTAAATATTAACAAAAATGGTAATGCTATTTCATATAATCCAGAACTTTGTAAATTATAAAGAATATCTTGAACTGCCATTTAAGCACCCTCCTTTTTTTCTTTTTGTCTTGTAACAAATATTATTGCTGTAACTACAATGATTAAAAATATTATGCTTGTAACTACAGCACCGCTCCATTCTGTTGTTATAAAAAATAATAATATTTCTAACCATGAGTTTCCTTTTGCATCATAAATTGAATTAAGGAATATTACGATTACACCGATAAACATTGCTATAATAAAAGTCATGTAGATTTTAGGGTGTCTAGATTTTAGATCCATTTCCTCTGACTTCATAAATGCTCCAATCATAATTAAAAAACTAATTCCAACAACAACCAATAAAACAACATTTGGCAAACTTTCATTTATTGTTCTTACGACGTTAGCTGTTGCAACAACCAACAAACCAACAACAAATGCTACCATTGAATTCAAGTTTCTATTCGGTAATTCCTCCCCCTTAACTTTAATAGTTCCAAGAATTTTTGTTTTTTCTAATATTGCAAAAATTAATGTAAAGACTAAAAGAAATGGCAAAACTACATCAAATAAACCAAAATCTCTAAAAAACTCTATTGCCTTCCCTAACGGTGAAACCATGATAATTGCTTAGTTTAAAATGTATTTAAAACTTACTCTTCTTCCATTCCTTCATTAGCACTTATATTTTCTGATTCTGGTGCTGAACTCGGGATTGCTGATTTGCTAATAATAAATACATCCCCGACTGCCCTTACCAATTGATGTGGCACAATAACACCCTTTGCTCCACCCAGAACCTTATTTAAATAAGAATTTCTAGTAGACTTAACTCTCCAGCCAAATACCCTGTTGGAGCTAACTACAGCTTCCTCAACATCTCCGAAATAAAGACCATCATCAGTAAAAACTCTCATATCATATGTATTTGTTACTTTTTTTGTTTTTAATGCCATTTTCCTACCTCCTTATTATATAGAATAAATCATTTTAAATATTTAAAGCTTTCTTTTAATAAATTAATGAAAACTTACAAGAATTTAACTATAATTGGAACTTCCCACATTTCAAAATATAGTATTTTGGAAGTAAAAAATTTTATTTTGGATAAAAAACCAGAGATAATTGCATTAGAATTAGACAGAAAAAGATTTATTGCTTTGTTTGATAAGAGAAAACCTAGGTTAAAAGATATAAAAGAAATTGGAATTAGAGGTTTTGTAATAAATTTAATCGGAGCTTACATTGAAAAAAAACTTGGTAAATTAGTCGGTGTAAGTCCTGGAAGTGAAATGAAAATTGCAATAGAATTATCCAGGAATTATAATGCAAAAATAGCTTTAATTGATCAAGATATTACAATAACATTAAAAAGATTGGGCAAGAAAATAACTTTTAAAGAGAAATTAAGAATTGTTAAAGATATTCTTAAGGGGTTTATATTAAGGAAGTCGGATATTGAACCTTTTGATTTAAGAAAAGTTCCAAGCGAGGAATTAATTGAAAAACTACTAAGTAAAGTTAAAGAAAGTTATCCTAGTATTTATGAAGTTTTGATAAAAGAAAGAAATGAGCATATGGCAAAAGCTTTATATAAAATAATAAATGATAATAAGGATAAGAAAATTTTAGCTATAATTGGTGCTGGTCATGAATCTGAAGTCCAAAAACTCGTACAAAGAACTTAAAACTATATTTGTAATTGTATTAATTTTAACTTTTATTTTTGGTTTTAATGATAATAGTCCGAGTTTTATATTAAAAAATTGGTTATTAAATCTAGTTTATGTTTTTATTTTAGTTTGTTTAGTTGTTTTATTTAATGTTTTGGGATATAAATTAACTGCAAAGTACTTAGGATCGGGAGTTGATATTAAACTTTGGCACCAGCATAAATTTGAAAAAGAATTCTCATTAAAAAACATTCCGGGTTATATTATTTCACCAGTTTTAGGAATTTTGGTTGCATTATTCAGCAATGGAAGATTATTCTTTACCCCTGTAAGCACTTTTCATATTAAGGATTATAATGTTTATGGAAGAAAATTTCCCAAATTAACTTATTTTAATCATGGTTTAATTGCTGTGGGCGGATTATTTTTTAGTTTTGTTTTAATGATGTTTTTCAAAATTTTAACTCTAGAAAAGGGTGTTTCAATGAGTTCTTGGTTTATATTATGGAACTTATTACCGTTTTCAGAATTGCCCGGAGCTAGAATATTCTTTGCCTCTAGAGTTATGTATTTATTCAGCTTAATATTTTTTCTTTCAAATATCTTTTTTATCAAAACATTGTCTGTAATAAGTTCTTTAGTAATTTCTTTTTTCTTTAGTATTGTTTTAGCGATAGTTTATTTCTACTTTGTTGAATATATGAAAGCTTAAATATCTAACTTAATTTATGATATTATGTTTAATTTAATTAATTTTAATCCAAGAGAATACCAAGTTAGTATATTAGAAACTTGCAAGAACAATAATACTTTAGTTGTTTTGCCAACCGGAATAGGAAAAACAGCTATAGCATTATTGCTTGGATTAGAAAGGTTAAATAAATTTCAAGATTCTAAGATATTATTAATTTCACCAACAAAACCATTATGTCAGCAACACATTAATACATTTAAACAGCATACAAATATTTCTCATGATAAAATAATTTTGCTTACGGGATTAACTAAACCAGAACAAAGAACTAAATTAGTAAAAGATTCTTTGATAATTATAGCCACTCCCCAAACAATCCAGAAAGATTTTGAATCGGGAAGAATAAATTTAAAGGAATTTTCAATGTTATGTATAGACGAAGCTCATAGATCAAGACAAAACTTTGCAAATACGCACGTTACAAAAGCTTACTTAGAACAAGCAACCAATCCAAGAATTTTAGCTCTAACTGCTTCTCCAGGCGGAACTTTAGATAAAATAAAAGATATTATGAAAAATTTAAACTTGGAAGCTGTTGAAATAAGAAGTGAGCAAGATAAGGATGTTAAACAATATGTACAGAAACGTGAAATTGAATGGTTTACTGTTGAGTTAACTGAAAAATTAAGAGATTTGTATAAAATATTAAAGGATTTTTATTTAGAAAAAGCAAATGAACTAAAAAAACTTGGATTTAATAAACCTTTAAAATTAATTAATAAAAGCGATTTATTAATGTTGCAAAATCGGTTTAGGCAGGAATTAAAAACAAGAAATAATCTAGCTTTTTATGGCATTTCTCTTACAGCTCAGTTAATAAAAATAGATTATGCTCTTGAGTTATTAGAAGTACAGGGTTTAAGGGTTCTTAGTAAATATTTTGAAAAATTAAAGCAAGATACAAGTAAGGCTGCTAAAACAATTTTGAATAACAAAGAATTCCAAAAAGCAATTAATTTAGTAAATGAGTTGATTAATGAGGGTTTAGAACATCCTAAATTTAATAAATTAAAAGAAATTATTTTAGAGGAATTAAAATTGAATTCAGATTCAAAGATTATGATATTTGCAAATTATAGAGATACTGTAAGTTATATTGCTCAAGAACTCAAGAACATGAACATTAAAGTTACGAAATTAATAGGGCAAAAAGAAGGTTTAAGCCAGAAAGAGCAAATTAATATTGTAAAAACATTTGAAGAGAGCGATGACAATGTTTTGGTTGGGACTTCAATAATGGAAGAAGGTTTAGATATTAAAGGCGCTAATACGGTAATATTTTATGAAGCTGTTGCCAGTGAAATAAGAAAAATACAAAGAGCGGGGAGAGTAGCAAGATTAGAAGCAGGAAAAATAATATTCTTAATAACTAAAAATACCAGGGATGAAGCATATTTCTGGTCAGGTTATCAAAAAGAAAAAAGAATGAAAAAAACATTATATAATTTAAAGGACAAAAATATTAAGGAATTTTTAAAAGAAGATGGCTAAAATTATTGTTGATTATAGAGAAGATAAGAAAATTGTCAAGGAGTTATATAAACAGAAAATAGATGTTGAAGTAAAAAGTTTGATTTCAGCGGACTTCGTGATGCAAATTAAAGACATAGATGGTCATGTTAAAGATCTAGCAATTGAAAGAAAAACAATTGGTGATTTTTTAAATTCAATCATAGATAAAAGGATTCTTACACAATTAATAGCTCTAAAAGAAAACTTTCCTTTGCAATTATTAATTATTGAGGGTGAAGAAAATATTTATAGAATAAGAAATTTTCATCCAAATTCTATCAGAGGAATGTTATCCAGCATAGCTATAGATTATCAAATTCCGATTCTTTATACAAAAAATTACAGGGATACTGCTGCTTATCTTGCTTTAATCGCAAGAAGATTGGAAAAACCAAAAAGGCATATTAGTTTAGTCAGTAAAAGAAAACCCTTGACATTGAAAGAACAACAAGAATACCTTATTGAAAGTTTGCCGGGAATTGGTCCAAGTTTATCCAAATCTTTATTAAAAAAATTTAAATCTGTAAAAAATGTAATTAATGCCAAAGAAGATAAATTACAAAAAGTTGAGAAAATTGGTGAAAAGAAAAGTAAATTAATAAGAGAAGTTCTTGATTCTGATTATAAAGATTAAAATATCATATTTATTAAACTAAAAACCATAGCAATAAATCCAATAACAATAAACGTAAGAGTATCTGATAACTTTCCGAATTTTAATGTAAATAAACC
>JBBSWY010000099.1:0-11693 GCA_038046045.1 Nanobdellota archaeon | reverse complement strand
ACTGCTATTGAAAGAAATTTAAAATTAGCATTAGCTGAATTAAAAAGAGTTTCTAGCTATTTAAAATTACCCGCATCAGTTGAAGAAGAAGCAGCTAGAATTTATACATTAGCTGTTCAACGTGGTTTAGTTCGTGGAAGATCTATGGAAAGTGTTGTCGCAGGTGCATTATATGCTGCTTGCAGACGTCATGAAGTTCCTAGAACATTGGATGAGTTAAGTGAAGCTTCTGGTATTGACAAAAAAGAAATTGGAAGAACTTACAGATTTATTACAAGAGAATTAGGAATAAGAATTTTGCCAAGTAATCCAGTAGATTATATACCAAGATTTGCATCTGCTTTAAAATTAAACGCAGAAACACAAAGTAAAGCTGTTGAAATTCTTGAAAAAGCCCAGAAAGAAGAATTAACTTCAGGTAGAGGGCCTACTGGAATTGCAGCTGCTTCATTATATGTTGCTGCTTTAATAAATAATGAGAAAAGAACTCAAAGAGAAGTAGCGGATGTTGCAGGTGTTACGGAAGTTACAATAAGGAATAGATACAAAGAGTTACTTAGAGAATTAAATTTAAAAGATGAGATTAAGAAAAAGTTTTTAGATGAGGAGGAATAAAATGCAAGAATATTATCAAATTATAAAAGAATTTATGGATAATCATTCAAATGGAATTATGAATGGGATCTTCGTTTTTAGCTCATTATCTGCTTTGATATATTGTAGAAAAGAAATTTTGAGTGATATTAAGAAGACGTATAATAATTATCTTAGCAACAAGAAACGAGAAGTTGAACAACAAGATAGTAAGCAAAGATTAGAAAATAGATTAAATCTCTAAACTCATTAAATCTTTAGCCAGTTCAACATTATTAAATTCTTTTTAGCTTCTTTTATATTGTTTCCAGTACCAACAGAAAAGCTTAAATAGGGCTTCTACGTTAACAATACCAACATGATTGAAGATGAATTAATCAAAAACATTAAACTAATATTAAAATCTGCGGATTTAGTTTATTTGAATAAAGATTATACTTCTGCTACAATATTATATTTTAAAGCATTATTTTTAGTTTTAGATTTTATAATATTAAAATTTAAAGGCAAAACTCCAAAAGACCATACAGAAAGATTTAGAATTCTTCAAAAAGATTACCCCAATTTATATGAGTCCTTAGATAAATATTTTAAAATTTATAGGGATACTTATTCCATTTCCATAGACAAAGAAACTTGTGAGGTAATAAAAACTTATGTTAAAAAAACAATTAAAGAATATAAAATTGAAGTCTAAAATTCTAAAATTCTATAAAAAGAATAAAGACATATTATTAGATATATTTATATTTGGCTCATTTATTAAAGGGAAGGAAAAACCAAATGATATAGATATATTAATTTTATATAAAGACAAAAAAAACTTTGAAAGGGGTTATGAATTGAAAAAGATTTTAAGAGAATTTAATGCTGAAATCACAAATGCAAGTTATTCAGAACTCTTTAATGAATCATTTAAACCAAAGGAAGGAATCTTATCAGAAGGTTATAGCGTAATTAATAAAAAATTTTTTTCTGAAGGTTTTGGTTATACGTCATTTATTCTTTTTAAGTACGAACTAAAAGGGTTTAATAAATCGAATAGAATGAGATTTTATTATAGTTTACATGGCCGAGGTAAGGATGATAAAGGAATAATAGATGATTTAAATTTAATAAAATTTTCAGATACTATTTTATTCTGTCCTGTTAAAAATGCTGAAAAAGTGAAGGAATATTTTGATTACTGGAAAATAAAATATCTTGAGTTTCCTATTTTGATTCCAACCAGATTAAATAATTTATTTAATAAATGATTTAGACCTCTAAACTCATCAAATCCCTTGCTAGTTCAACATCATTAAATTCTTTTTTAGCTTCTTTTAACATTTCATTTAAATCTTTATATCTTTGAGAAAAATGCGTTAAAATTAATTTTTTTACCTTTGCTTGTTTTGCTAATTTTCCAGCATCTTTTGCACTCAAATGTTCTTTATCTTGTAATTTATCTTTTTCTAACCAAGTACTCTCAGAAATTAATAAATCTGCATCTTTTGCTATTGAAATTAATTTTTTATCATAATAACTATCCAGAATAAAACAAATTTTCTTTCCCATTTTTACAATAGTAGCGTCTTTTACTTTAATTTTTTTATTATTATACACAATATCCTTTCCTCTTTGTAATTCACCAAGCAAGGGATGCTGCGTTAATCCAAATTTTTTAGTATAATTTATATTAATTTTTAATTTATTTTTTTCAATTAAAGAATAACTTAAACAATCTATACTATGTTTAACTTTACTCGAAACTAAATAAAAATCATCATTATCAAAAAACTTTCCTTCATTAATCTCTTTTAATTCATATTTAATTCTAGATTTAAAAGCTAAACCATTCATCATATGTTTAAAGAAATTTTTACTTCCTTTCGGACCATAAATTTCTAGTTTTTTCATGTAATTACTAGCTCCAAGACTTTGCAATAATCCAGGTATACCAAGAACATGATCACCATGCCAATGAGTAATTAATAATTTAGTTACTTTTGTTGGTGAAATTCCAGCATATCTTAATTGCCTCTGAGTTCCCTCTGCACAATCTATTAAAATTCCTTCAGAGTTATAACTAATAAAAATTGCGTTCGGATTGCGTTCTTTAGTTGGTAACATTGCTCCAGTTCCAAGGAATGTTATTTTCATGAATTATTTTAAAGAAAAGCCTTTTAAATAACTTACTTTTAATGATATTATGTCTAAGAAGAAAGTTCAAGAAACTAAAACAGAAGAAAAATTTAAGAAATTTAACATTAATTTAGTTGGGGATAGATTAATTGCAGATGATAAGCACGAAGCCCATAATTTATACGATCAATCAAGATACGGGGAAATAACAGATAATAAAATTCAATATTCTTTAGTTGAAGCTTTATATTTATTGGAAAAAGGAAGAATTGATATTTTAGATAATAAAAAGAAATTGAAATTTGATGATTTTATTAAAAAAGTTGTAAAGAATGAAAAAAATCTTTGGATTAGATATGTGGCTTATAGAGATATGAGAAATCGCGGTTATATTGTTAAGACAGCTTTGAAATTTGGAGCTGACTTTAGAATTTATGACAGAGGAATCAAACCAGGAGAAGATCATGCTAAATGGATTATGTATCCTGTAAAAGAAACAGATGGATTCAGTTGGTATGAGTTTTCTTCTAAGAATAGGGTAGCACATAGCACAAGAAAAAGACTATTGATTGCAGTAGTTGATGAAGAAAATGATTGTACGTTTTATGAAATAGCTTGGACAAGGCCATAACCTTTTTATATTCTTCCTAATCTTCTTACTTTATGCCGGTTAATATGCAGGAACTTAAATTTAAAGTAATTGAGTTCGTTAGAATGAGAGGACCCGTAATTCCAGTTCAAATTTCTAAACAAATTGGAAGTAATATATTATTTGCAGGTGCTGTATTATCCGAGTTATTAAGCACCGGAAAAATAAAAATAAGCCATGCTAAAATAGGTGGAAGTCCAGTATATTATTTTCCAGGCCAAGAATCAAGATTAACCATGTTATATGGGCATTTAAATCAGCGCGAGAAACAAGCTTATGATTTATTAAAAAAGAATAATGTATTAAGAGATAGAATATTGCAACCTGTTGAAAGAGTTGCTCTAAGAGAAATAAAAGATTTTGCTTATCCCATGCAGATAAGTGATGAAATATTCTGGAGATGGTATTTAATAAATGAAGATGAAGCATTTAACTTGATTAGTCAGAATTTTGCAGAAGAACAACCTAAACTAGAAGTTCAGCAAATTATAGAACAACCTAAAATAGAAATAAAACCTGAAATTAAACCAGAAATTCCTAAATTGGAAGTACAAGAAATTAAAATAATTGAAGAAAAGATAAAACCATTAAAAGTTGAAGTTAAAAAAGAAATTATAAAGCAAAAAGAAGAAATAAAGAAAGTAAAAAAAGAAACTAAAGCTAGAGATTTTGCTTTAATGTTAAAAAATTATTTCGATGAAAAGAAAATTAAAGTTATTGAGGAAAATGTTGTTAAGAAAGGAAAAGAATCAGATTACATAGTTGAAATTCCAAGTCAAGTAGGAAATGTTAGATTTTTCTTAAGTGCTAAGGATAAAAAGAAATTAAGTGAAGCTGATTTGAGCTTGGCGCATAATAAAGCACAATTAAAAAAATTACCATTAATCATTTTAAATAACGGAGAATTAACAAAACAAGCCAAGGAATATTTGAATAATAATTATTTAATATTAGATAAAATTTAAAATCTAATTCTTTTACTAATTTTATATCTTTTATTTAAAACAAATACCAAATAACTAACTAAAATTAATGATAAAAAGATTATGGTATTATTATTAATATAGAAACCCTGTTTAATTATCTCTATACTAAAATTATTACAACCAGAATTAAAAGTATTAAGGAAAACAGGCATAGTTAAATTAATTGCTTGCTGAAGTTCTCTTCTCGGTATATCTGAATTAAAAGTTAAAGTCCAATTTAGCCAATCTTCTTTATTTTTACTTGCTTGCACCAGACTTTCATTCAAATTAATATCTTGTATATAACATTTTACATCAAAGTTGTAATTATTTAATCTTTCAAATTTTGAATGTAATGAACCAGGTTCTTTAGAGATATAGTGCGGAGCAACAAATGAATCAGAAATATAATGGGAAGCAACACCAAATGCATAACTCGCTTTGTTATAATCTCCTAAAGTGTAATTATTTTCAGCACCCTTCAACCACCTTTCAGCTAAATCGTAACTAGGCGGATAATGATGCAGTCTTACATCATGAAATACCCTATCTGGAGCAACGCTTCCTTCTTTTAATAATGTCAAATTTAATTTTTCTTGTAATCTAAAATCAGATTTATAGTAAACATATTCAACAACTGCATTATGCCCTTTAGAATTCCATGCCTCTACATTAGCCATTAATACTAAATAAAAAAGTATTATAAATATATATTTCATGTAAATATTAATATGGAAGATTATTTATTTGTTTTGGGTAGAGACAGAGAATTGAGTTTCTTGGAATTAATATGTTATCTTAATAGGAAGAACATAAAATATAATATAAAAGACAAATGGAATGACTTAGTTTTAGTTTCTCTAAACGATAATGTAAATATAGAAGAACTTGGGGGGATAATAAAAATAGCCAAGGTTATATTAAAAAGCAAGAATAAAAAAGAAATATTAAACAAAATAGAAATCCCAAATAAGAACAAAGTTTATTACTCTGTTAATGATGATTCAATTAAAGAAATTTTAAATAAAAGATTTAAAGAAGAACAAATAAAAGCCTTCTATAAAAGTGATGTTAATGATCCTAGCACGGCAATGAACTTAGATTTGGAATTAATTTATTTTAGAGATTATTTAGCTAAGGTTATTCAAATTTCAAATCCAAAATCTTACAAAAAAAGAGATGAAACAAGACCAAGATTTGATGAAAGAAAAGTTATCTCAATTAGATTAGCAAAAATCTTAATTAATTTAAGCCAGGCAAAAAATGAGATTCTTGATCCTTTTTGTGGTGCGGGGACAATTTTACAAGAAGCATTATTGCTCGGATTGGATGCTTATGGATTAGATATCAACATACAAGATTCAAAAGAAAATTTATCTTGGTTAACCAAAAATTTTAATATTAAAAATAAATATAAATTATTTCAAGGAGATTCACAGGACTTAACTAAATATATTCATAATGTTGAAGCTGTTGTAACAGAGCCGTATCTAGGACCTTATCTAAAAACTTATCCAAAACATGAAGAGGCTAAATACACAATCTTAAGATTACAATCTTTATACAAAAAAGTTTTTTCTGAATTAAATAAAATAACAAATAAAATTGTAATAATCTTCCCCATTATTATAGCAAAAGATAAAAAGAGATTTCATATTGATATTAACTTAATATTATCAAAAACTAATTTTAAAGTGGCTAACCATAAAATTAAATTACCTTTATTATATAAACATAAAGGATCCATTTTAGAAAGGGAAATTTGGATTTTTGAAAAGAGTAAACTTTAAATATAGCGTATTTTGCTTCATGTTTATGGGTAGAATTAAAACTAAATTGGTTAAAAGAACCGGAGAAGAACTTATTAGTACTTACCAGGACAAGTTTAGTGGGGATTTTGAAGATAACAAAAAACTTTTGCCAGGACTTGCAGAAATGAATTCTAAAAAATTAAAAAATATCATTGCTGGTTACATAACAAGGTTAGTTAAGAGAAAACAAAAATTAAAATAAGAAAGTATTATAAACTAATTTTCTATATTAAGTAATAATTACAAATTGGGGGTTGACAAAAATGACAGATGAAGATAGAAATACAGTTTTTGTGGGGTCGAGGCCTTTTATGAATTACGTAACCGGGGTCATAATGCAGTTTACAACACAGGGAGCAAAAGAAGTTAAAGTTAAGGCTCGTGGAAAATTTATTTCAAGAGCGGTAGATATTGTAGAAGTTGCCTCAAAGAGATTTTTAGAAAATACAGTTGATGTAAAGGGCATAGATATTAACAGCGAGGAATTTGAAAACAAAGAAGGCAAAACAGTAAGGGTGAGCACAATAGAGATTCTTCTAAGGCGCAAATAAAATAAAAAACTTTATATTCAGTGTAAATTCTTTAATTATTGAGATATATGGATAAAAAACTAGATGAGATTTTTCATATAAAAAAAGAGATAAGAATTCTTATAATTATATTTGTTCTTATATTTGTAATAGGGATAGTGGGATTTATATTAATAAAAAATGTTACATTTAATGAAGCTCTAATATTAACATTGGAAACATTAGCATTTTCACATAAAGAGGAACAGGGTGCTGGTAGAGCGTTACAGTTATTTTTATTAACTGTTGGGGTAATATTAGTATGGTTTATAATATGGACTACATTCGACTTAGCATTAGAAGGTAATTTCAAAAAATATTATTTTGGGGTGAGAAATATGGATAAAATAAAAAAACTTAAGGATCATTATATCATTTGCGGAGCTGGCAGAGTAGGAGAGAATATAGCTAGAATGTTGAAACAAGATAAAAAAAATTTTGTTTTACTTGAAAAAAGTCCAGAAGTTGCACGCGAGATGGAAGAAAAAGGGTATTTGGTTGTTCAGGGACCAAGTGTTGAAGAAGAAACTTTAATAAAAGCAGGTATAAAAAAAGCTAAGTTTTTAATCGCCTGCACTGGTGAAGATGCTAAAAATGTTTTAATTATTTTGACTGCGCGTGAACTTAATCCAGAAATAATAATAACAGCTCGCGCAAATGAAGAATTAATGGTTAAAAAATTAAAAAGAGCTGGTGCAAAACATGTTTTCTTACCAGAATTATTGGGCGCTAGAGAAGTTGTCGATGAGCTAGGGATTTATAGATAATGGCGTCGAGGAGATTTGAACTCCCGACCCCGGCCTCATGAGAGCCGTGTTCTACCAGGCTAAACTACGACGCCTTGAAATATGAAAGAATTAATTTATTTTAAAAGACTTTTGATTTTAGAAGCAATTTCATTCAATTCTTCGTTAGTTGGTTTTGGTTGCATAGGTTTTAAATTCAAATACTTTTCATAGCAAGGATGTAATCTAACATGAATGTGGTCGACTGCAAATCCCTCAATAACCATACAAGTTCTTATAGTATTAAACGCTCTATCAATTACCTTAGCTATCTTTTTAGATTTTAAAAAAAGATCAGTATATTCGCTCTCTTTCAAATTAAAAATATAACCTTCATGTTTCTTTGGGATAACTAAAGTTTGTCCTTTAGAACACGGGGTTACATCAAGAAAAGCTAAAATATTAGTATCCTCATATATTTTAATAGAAGGAATTTTATTATTTACTATCTTGCAGAATACACAGTTATTCATATTCTTTACATATTATAAATCTTTATAAGTTTTTTTAAATAAGAACCAAAAGGTTTATTATTATGAATTATTAGTTAAATTTATGATTAAAGGTCAACAGGACTACGTTACACCAAAACAGGGAATGGTGTTAAAATATAAAGGTGTTTTTGATTTTAAAAATTTATATAATGCTTCTAAAAAATGGTTTAAGGATAAAAATTACATATTTTCTGAAAAAGAATATAAAGAAAAACCAAGGGTAATGGGAAGTGAATTTAGAATTATATTCCAGGGAGAAAGGGATATAGACGATTATGTAAAATTTGTTGTGTCCTCTGTAATGTTTTTTTTGGATATTAAGAAAGTAAACGGAAAATATCAAGGGGATTTACATATTAATATTATTGCTTATCTTTTATTAGACAGAAAAAATAAATGGCAATCAAATTCATTTAAATCATTCTTGTTTTTCTTTTATAATAACTTTATTTTAAAAAATAGGATTGTTAATGTATATGAAGACAAGCTATATTCAGAAATGGTTGATTATATAAATAATTTAAAAAAATATGTAAATATAAAATAAAATGGAAGAACGTTACTTTATTACTCCTCCTGGTGGAATTAAAATAAAGTGGGGTGTACCGACAGATTTGCAAGAATTATATAGACAGATGAAGTTGTGGTTGGAAGATAAAGGATTTGCAAAAGAAACCTCATTAGAAAAAAAATACGATGAAAGAATAAAACCAGGTGGAAAAGAAATTTTTATACGCTGGGAAGCAGGAAAAGATGCTAGTGATTATTTTTCTTATAAAATAATCATTGAATTTCTCTTAGTTGCTATAAAAGAAATAGAAGTTCAAGAAGGAAGCATAAAAAGAAAATTGAGCACAGGCACTTTAGAAGTAGATATCATTTCTTATATTGAATATGGTAAAAAATGGGGGGGTCTAGGACCATTATCAAGAATTTATTATAAGATAATCGCAAAACAAAGATTAAAGGATTATGCAGATGATTTGTATGATAAAATTTATAAATTTCAAAATTTTATTAAAGATTTTATAGGTTTAACAGCTTAGTGTAAAACAAAAGGTTTATTAATTAATTTTCTTCATTTTTCAATATGGTTGAGATTGATTATGTTGTTTATCCAATGAGTTTAACTTATTCTGGAACTTTTAATTTAAAAGAACTTTATAGTCTGATAAGATCATGGTTTAATGAACGCGGATTTTTTACTATGGAAAAAGAAAGTGAAGCAAGTGAAGAAGAGGCAGGAAGTAATTTTTACACGAATTTTGTGTCTTTTAAAAAAGCTGAAGAATACACAAAGCTTACAATAGAGATAAGCATTAAGTCAAAATCATTAAAAGAAACCTCTGAACAATATATTTACAAGGGGGAGATTAATGTTTCATTTAAATCTTATCTTGAAAGAGACTATGAGGATAAATATGAAAACAAACCCATAGTTAAGTTCTTTAGGGGATTTTATGAGAAATTAGTTGAAAAAAGTAGATTTAATAGATATGAATCTGATTTAAGAGATTATACTAATGCAGTTTATAATGAAGTTAGAGCTTTCTTAAATCTTTCAAAAATATAAACATTCGATACATTTATATATCTAAATACCTTGGGGATATTAAGCCCGCCATGAGAATACTCAATTGAGCACGGCAATGCCAAGCTATGAACTTGGGAGTTAGTGTCGCGGGCAACAAAGCTTTAATATTAAAAGAACAAGGCAAAAGAGCTTTATAATCATTAATAATCATTAAATTTAGCTTAAAATGAAAAAAAGAGTTGAAATAAAGTATATTTATTAAAAATAGATACGAAAATATACTCTTTGCTTGTTCTCAGGAATATTAGGAGGATAAAATGGGTAAAATAAGCCCAGTAAGTGCAAAATATATAGTTCATACTCAAATTCAGATTGATGGGGTTGTAGATAAACCAGATGTTATAGGTGCAATTTTTGGACAAACAGAAGGTTTACTTGGGGATGAGTTAGAATTAAGAGAATTACAAAGATCAGGTAGAATAGGTAGAATTGAAGTAAGATTAGATATTAGGGGTGGAAAATCTAGTGGTGAGATTATTATTCCCAGCAGTTTAGATAAAGCAGAGACAGCTATTATTGCAGCTGCATTAGAGACAATACAAAGAATTGGCCCTTGTAATTCTAAAGTTAATGTTGAAAATATAGAAGATGTTAGAATAAGTAAGAGAGACTTTGTTATTGAGAGAGCAAAGGAATTATTAAGAGATTTAACTAGCAGAGTACTTCCAGACAGCCGGGAAATTACAGACCAGGTTGCACAAAGTGTAAGAATGATGGAAATTATGGAATATGGAAAGGATAGATTAGCTGCCGGTCCCGGAATAGAAGAAGGAGATGAAGTTATTGTTGTTGAAGGAAGGGCAGATGTTCTTAATTTATTAAAACATGGGATTAAAAATGCAATTGCCTTAAATGGTACAAGCATTCCTGAAACAATAAAAGAACTAGGAAAAAGAAAATTACTAACTGTTTTTGTTGATGGTGATCGTGGTGGAGATCTAATAATTAAAGGTTTGATAAATGCAGGAGTGGAAATAGATCATGTAATTAAAGCTCCAGATGGTAAAGAAGTCGAGGAAATAACAAAAAAAGAAATACATAAAGCATTAAGAAGCAAGATAACAGTTGAACAAATTAAAATGGAACTTGGAATAACAGGCAGGGAAAATACAGAGCAGGTGCAAGTTCAACAACCTCGAGAGATTAAAATAGAAAACAAAGAACCCGAGATAATTCAACCACAAAAAAGAACAATTAAGCCAGAGTTAATGAAATTTAAAGATTTATTAGATGATTTAGTTGGTACTAGGGGAGCGTATATTTTGGATGAGGATATGAATTTACTTGGGAAAGTTCCTATAATGGAATTACCAAATACAATTAGAAATCTAAACTCACCTCATGCAATTGTTTTTGATGGTTATATTGACAGAGCAATTGTAAGTGCTGCTGAAAAATCTGGGGTAAAATATATTGCAGGAATGAAATCTAGAGTAAATCCCAGAGAAACAAAAATAGAATTAATAACTTCAGGTGATTTTTAATTTTTTCTTTCTTTTTCTAGCCTGGATTTAGTTAGTTTAACCCTTTCTTCAAGAGCCTTTTCTGCCCTTTCAAAATCTTTTGATATCAGTTGTTTATCTATAATCATAGGATTCATTTTATCAATCAAAAAACTTACTCTTCCAAGCATAGAATTTAATTGCGCATTTCTAAATTTTAAACGTTCTAATCTTTGCATAAAACCAAGGGTATCGAGTTTATCCCAATTTTTTTCTGTTTTTTCAATCTCTTCTAAACTATTTAATACAAATTTTATTAAATCTTGAGTTTCATTAAAGTAAGAAATATTATCTGCAACTTCACCTTCACTAATGCTTTTTATCTTTCCATTCATTATATTATTTTTAAGTTCTATAACTTTTTCTTGATACTCTTTTGGTAATTTTTGAAATTCTTTATTCTGAGCATTTTGGTTATGTATTAATAACCCTCCAGCAATCATAAGTCCTGCAGTTATTCCAATAAGGGTTTTCTTAAGTCTTGTTTTAATATCCTTGAAGCTGTCCATAACTAAAGATTGATGGTGTTATTTAAATAATTTTCTTTTATTAAAAAACGCAGACTTCACAAGATTGGATACAAACCTTAGTTATTAGTTACCCTAA
>JBBSWY010000098.1:2188-3386 GCA_038046045.1 Nanobdellota archaeon | reverse complement strand
TTATATAATTTAAAAATAAAAAGTTCTGGATTTGCTTTTCTTGGTCCAATTTTAGCTGCTTTTGTTGAACCTGATGAAAAAGAAATGATAAAAAAACCAAAAAAACAACAATTATCTATATTGGCAGCAGGTCCTTTTTCAAATATCTTGCTCGCGTTTTTAATTTTATTATTTTTTAATTTTATATTTTTACCATTGCAATCTAATTTTTTTACGGTTGATGGCGTAAAATTAGTTAATATAGAGAAAAATAGCCCGGCGGAATTAGCTAATTTAAAACCAGAATTAATAATTAAACAAGCTAATGATGAATTAATCACAGATCAAAAACAATTAGTTAATATAATTCAAGGTTCTAACGGAGAAAATGTAAATTTAATTACAGATCAGGGAGAATTCTCAATTAAACCAGAGAAAAGAGATGATAAATATTATATTGGGGTAAGTGTATCAAATAATGTTGCAGTTAAAGAAAATACTCCGGAATTTATATTACCCCTAGCAGCATGGTTTAATATGCTGTTTTTCTGGCTTTGGATCATTAGTTTAGGCATAGGATTATTTAATTTATTACCATTAGGACCTATAGACGGGGGTAGAATGTTTTATATAGCAATGTTAAGTTTCTTCGATAATAAAAAAGCAATGAATATATTCAAAGCTATGACTGTGTTTTGTTTAGTTTTAATTGTTATAAATTTATTGCCTTATTTATTGAAATTATTTAACTTTATAATAAATTTATTTTAGTTAAACTTAAATAAAACTAATTTTTTATTATATAATGCTAATTGATGTACATGCACATTTAACAGATAAATATTTTGAAGATAAATTAGATGAAATTATAAAGAGAGCAAAGAAAAATGATTTTGTATATATCATCTCTAATGGGGTTAATTATGAGGATAACAAAAAAATTCTGGAAATTAGTAAAAAATATCATATTGTTAAAGCAGCATTTGGTTTTTATCCTGATGAGATTATTAAGTCTACTAAAGAAAAAATTGAATTAACATTAGAACAAATTAAAAAAAATAAAAATAATATAATTGCTATTGGTGAAATTGGTTTAGATTTATATTATAATAAAGAATTAAAAAAACAAAAAGAAGTTTTCATTAAAATAATTGAGTTAGCTGAAAAAATAAATAAACCATTGATAATACATTCGAGAAAAGCTGAAAAAGAATGTATT
>JBBSWY010000098.1:0-2088 GCA_038046045.1 Nanobdellota archaeon | reverse complement strand
ATCATTAAAATTGTTTTATCAAAACTTTGAAGTAATTTTTTAATTTTATTGGAAAAATTATAAAATTCAAATATATCTCCAGCACAAATTATTATATCTGGGTTTTCCCCTTTAAATTTTTTATAAATATCTCTTAAATAATTAATATCACCATGAATATCTGAAAATGCTAGAATTTTCATAATTATGATTAAATCATTAGTTATTTAAGTTTTTTTACTTATTCTTTTTATATGGAACCAATATCATGGAGTCCGACTAAATATGATGTAGCTAACCTATGTTTTAGAAAATATTATTTTCAATATATTGAGCATATGGATTACTTATTAACCCCTGAAATGGCCTTAGGAATTTTTATGCATAGAAGAAAAGAGGATTTATTTAAAGGTGAACCCGGACATTTGGAACTAAGATATAAATCAGCAGAATCTTTTTCAAATCAATCAGTCGCTATGTGGAGAATGTTTGTTGCTCGTACGAATGAGATACAAGGTAAGAAAATACAATGGAGAGACAAAAATCAAAAATGGATAATGGCGTATGATGCTAAAGATTTATCCATAAAGACTTATAAAAGATGTGCAGAAGAAGAACCGCCATTAATAATTGAATATAAGGTAAAATTTGAATTAAATGGAAGACGTTTTAATGTTAGATTGGATGAAATAAGAAAAAATTATTGTATTAGAGATTATAAGACCGGATTATCTTCACCAGAACAACTTCAAATTGATCATTTTCCACAATTTACATTTTATGCACTTGCTTTCTGTTGTGCAGCATCGGCAGATGAAGAATTTGCTAGAATATGCGGTGTTAGCGAAGAGGATAGAAAATTATTTTTAAGGAAACCAGAAAAAGAAGATGAATATCCGGTTTATATAAGTGAAAAAGTGAACTTAGAGTATTATAATGTTAAAAAAGATATTATTCATCCCCCGACACATAGAAATAATCAAGATTACTTTGAATTGGATCACAGTCTTTATACTTTAGAAACCATTCTCGAGAATTTAGAAGCAAATCTTTATCCTTATTTTGGCAAACATTGTAAGTATTGTCAATATAAGTTACCATGCGATGAATCAAGTAAACAAGGAAAATTTTATGGTATAAATTTAGAACCTCAATTAAAATTATTTCCAAATAAAGAACATGAAAAATATCATGATAAAACATTAAGATTGTTTCCTAGAGGAACTTTTATTCAGTCTTCTATAAATGCGCCCAAGTAACCCTGCATAAATCCTTCTTCATCAGAATTTATCTCATCATCTTCAACTAATTCATTTAACAACTTTCTATCATAGATGCTCATTTTTTAAAAAACGCTTTAAATTAAATGTTCTTTTTTCATATTCCCGCATTGGTAATTTTGAAATTGTCTCACTAAATATTTCCCTAAAGTTATTCATATTCTTCACCTTTATTTTTATCAATTATCTTAACAAATTGTACATGCAGGGCATCTTCTACCGCCCTAGAATATTTTAACCAGTTATTTTCTTTCATTTTTTATCACCTCTTCATTTAATAAGACGTTCTTACTTATAAAGAAAACTGCCGCGGTTGTCACTTGGACGTTTGGGAACTAACAGTTATTTTGTAAAATATATATTAGAATTCACTTAGACTTTTATTGGTTCCATAATAAACATGAGTTATTTTTCCCTTAGCACCCAGACTTTTTTCTTCTAATGTAATTAATTTGGCATTTTCTAATTCTTCTAATCTTCTTCTAAAAGTTCTGTAACTTATACTTTTATTATAATAATTGTAAATATCCTTTGCTTGTTTTCCAGAATGTTTTTTAATCAATTCAAGAATTTCATTTTGCTCTTGATTCAAGTCATTTTTGATCTTAAATTCGTCTAATTTTGTGATGGCTTTTCTTATGTTTTCCAGAGTAATTTTTTTGCTTGACCTTGATTCAGCTATATCCCCAGCTTCTTTTAATAAAAATATTCCTGCTCTTATATCATTCATTTCATAAGTTTTCTTTGCAATTTCTTCTAAGCAATTTTTATCAAAAACGTTTTTAACAAATGCATATTCTGCTCTTTGTTTTAATATATCTAGGATTTC
>JBBSWY010000097.1:0-3058 GCA_038046045.1 Nanobdellota archaeon | reverse complement strand
GAACTTAACTTAAATAGGTTAGAGGCAATTAAGACATCTTTAATATTAAATGCATTAAAGCCAGACAAAGCAATACTAGATTGTCCAAGTACCAATCCAAGGGCTTATGTGAGTTATCTAAAATTGTTTTTAAAAAATAAAGAGCTTAAAATAGATGCGGGTCACAAATATGATTCCAAATTTATTGAAGTTGGAGCTGCTTCTATATTAGCTAAAGTTACTAGAGATTTGCAAATCAAAAAAATTCAAATGCATATTAAAGAAAATATTGGTTCGGGTTACGCTTCTGATCCTTATACTATAAAATTTTTAAAGAATAACTATAATAAATATCCTGAAATTTTCAGAAAAACCTGGAAGACATACAAAAGAATAGCTAACCAGAAAAAGCTTGATGAGTTTTAGCAAGTTTTAAATATTATATTAATGGGATAAATAAGAATGACAACGATAAAAAAGCTTAGATTACATGGTTTTAAATCATTTGCAAAGTTAACGGAACTGGAATTTGGAAATGATTTCTCAAGTATTATAGGCCCAAATGGTTCTGGTAAGAGTAATTTAAGTGAGGCAATTTGCTTTGTTCTTGGAAGATTAAGTGCAAAAAGTATGAGGGTAGAAAGATCTTCAAATTTAATTTACAATGGTGGAAAATCAAGAGAACCTGCGAAACAAGCAGAAGTTACTATAATGTTTGATAATTCTAAGAACGAATTTCCAATGCAGGATAAAGAAATAAGAATAACAAGAATGGTAAGGCAAAACGGAACTTCTGTTTACAAAATAAATGAAAAAACAGTTACAAGACAGCAAATTATAGATTTATTAGCTGCAGCAAAAATAGATCCAGATGGTCATAATATTATTTTGCAGGGAGATATAGTAAAATTTATGGATATGAGACCAGAAGATAGAAGAGAAATTATTGAGGAAGTTTCTGGAATTTCAGTTTATGAAGACAAAAAACATAAGGCTTTGTTAGAATTGCAAAAAGTTGAAGAAAAATTAAAAGAAGCCGATATTATTTTAACAGAAAGAAGCGCTCATTTAAGAGAATTAAAAAAAGATAGAGATCAAGCTACAAAGTATAAAGATTTACAAAAGTATATTAGAGAAAATAAAGCAACTTACTTGCATGTTTTATTAAATGACAAAGGAAAAGCAAGAAGTAACATTGAAAAGGAAATAGAGAAAGAAAATTCCAAAAAAAATAAAATACAAGAAGAGATTAACAAGATTAAGAAGGAAATTGAAGAAAAAAGAAATGAAATTAAATCTTTGAATCAAGAACTTATTTCTCGCGGTGGAAAAGACCAAGCTGAGCTTCATAGAAATTTAGAAGATGTTAAGACTGAATTAACTAAGAATACAGCAAGATCAGGGTTTTTACAGAATGAAATTGTTAAAATTAAAAATAGAAAAGAAACCTTAAAGAGTAATTTAAATGATGTTGATAATAAAATAAATGAATTAAGTAAAGAAAGAAAAGAATTTGAGAAAAAGAAAGCTAATTTAGAAAAAGAAAAAGGCAAAGTAAAACAAGAGCATATTAATCAAGAAGGAAGGATGATAGATTATGTTGTTCAAAAAGTACGAGAGTTAAATTTAGATGGAATTTATGGAACAATAAGAGATTTAGGAAAAGCAGATTCTAGATATAGTACAGCTTTAGAAGTTTGTGCAGGTAATAAGTATAATGCAGTTGTTGTTGAAAATGATCATGTTGCTGAATCTTGCATTAATCATTTGAGAAAAAACAAGATTGGAACAGCTATTTTTTTGCCTTTAAATAAAATTAGGCCATTCGAATTAAGACCAGAATTAAAGCCCTTATTAAAATCACAAGGTGTCCATGGTTTAGCTATTGATTTAATAAAATTTAATCCGAAATATAAACAAGCTTTCTTGCATGTTTTTGGTAATACAATTGTTATAGATAATATAGATATAGCTAGAAGAATAGGTATTGGAAGAATACGCATGGTTTCTTTAGAAGGTGATTTAATTGAGACAAGTGGGGCAATGATTGGTGGTTTTAGGCGTAAATCAATTCTTGGATTAGATGATTTAATAAAAATAGATTCAGAGATAAGGAATTTAGTTAGCCAGGAAAAAATTTTAGTTTCAGAAAAAGAAAGAACCTTGGCTATTTTAAAGGAACAAGATAAAGAATTACTTGAGTTTGAAAATGAAATTAAATCATTAAAAGAAAATATTACAAAAAATAATTCTTTAATGGACGAACAGGAAAAATTAGAGAAGAAATTTTACGATGAATTTAAAGATTTAAGCGTTAAAAGAGATAAATTAAATGAATTAATTCAAAATAAGGAGATTTCTTTAATAAAACTTGAAGAAAATATAAGGACAATTGAGCAAGGTGTTAACAATATAGCATTAGATCGTGCTCGTGTTGTAGCTGAATTTGAGGGGTTGCAGAAGGAATTTGAGGAATATAAAGAAGAAAAAATAAAATCAACAAAAGATGTGCAAGAATTATTAGAAAATATAAGAAAAAGTGAAATTGAATTACAGGTAATGGGCAATGTTAATTTAAGAGCGTTGGAAGTTTATGATGAAATTGAAAGAGAATATGGAAAATTAATTGAGAAGAAAGATAAACTAAATCTAGAGAAGCAAGATGTAATGAATTTAATGAATGAAATTGAGAAGAATAAAAAAGATATATTCATGCGCACTTTAAATGATATTAATGATAACTTTAAAGCAATTTTTAGTAATTTATCTACAAAAGGAATAGCATTTTTGGAATTAGAAGATAAGGAAAATCCATTTAATGGGGGTTTAGATATTAAAGTTAAAATCTCTAGTAATAAATATTTAGACATAAAAAGTTTAAGTGGCGGAGAAAAAACATTAACTGCACTGGCTTTTATCTTTGCGATACAAGAATTACAACCCGCTTCATTTTATTTATTAGATGAGGTAGATGCAGCTTTAGACAAAAATAACTCAGAGAAATTATCAAAATTAATTGGAACTTACAGTAAAAAAGCCCAATATATTTTAATAAGCCATAATGATAATATTATTACAG
>JBBSWY010000096.1:0-2104 GCA_038046045.1 Nanobdellota archaeon | reverse complement strand
ATGAAAAAAGAGCATATTCATCAAAATTTTAATTTAAAAGATATTATTTTAGGTGGACAGGATGGATTGGTAAATGTTCTTGGTGTTATTTTAGGGGTTGCTGCAGCTACGTTTCAAACAAAAATTGTTATAATTGCAGGATTAGCAGCTGCATTTACTGAATCTATTTCAATGGCTGCTGTTGCTTATACTTCAACAGAAACAGCTTTATCTTATTATAATACTAAATTAAAAAAATCTAAATTAATTAACTTGTTAAAAGAAGAATATGAAAATCCTAAAAAAAGTGCATTTGTAGTTGGTTTTTCAGCTATAATAGGAAGTTTAATTCCATTACTCCCATTTTTCTTTTTATCTGTTAAATCTGCTATAATGGTGGCTTTAGTATTATCAGCATTAGCATTATTTATTACAGGAATGATTAGAGCTAGATTAACAATTGGAAATCAATTTAGATCTGGATTAGAAATGTTAATTATTGGAATGTTAGCTGCGTTAGCTGGTTATTTAGTTGGAGTAATATTTAGTAATATTGACTTTTAAAAAAATAAAAAAAAGAATTAGTAATTAAGCTCATTTAGAGATTAATATGTTTTGTGTTTTTGATAACAATCTCTACAATAAACTGGTTTGCCTTCTCTTGGTTTGAAAGGTACTTCACATTCTTGACCACAATCTGCACAAGTTGCCTTATGCATTTCTCTTGGTCCGAAGTTGTTTCCTCTGAAACCTCTATTCTCGAATCCCATTTTCTTAGTTTCTCCTTGTCTTAGTTATACTTAAAGATATTCTCCCCTTGTATACTAATTTATAGTCTAAATTAATTGTTTATAAAGGTATGTTTTTCAAAGATTTTGGTATAACAAAAAGTATATAAAGTTCTTTTATTTAAAAATTTATATGGATGAAATACAAAAAATAAAGAGTAAAATTATGCCTATATTAAAGAAAAATAATGTTATAAAAGCTGGTATTTTTGGCTCTTTTGTTAGAGGAGATTATAATAAAAAAAGCGATATAGATATCTTAATTAAGTTTAAAGGTAGAAAAAGTTTATTTGATTTAGCCGGTTTAGAAATTGAATTAGAAAAAAAGCTTAAAAAGAAAGTAGACGTTTTAACTTACAATTCTATACACCCTTTATTAAAAGAGAGAATATTAAAAGAAGAGGTTAAGATAATGTGAAAAAAGATAATTATATTTTTCTTAAACATGTATTGGAAAGTATAAAAAGAATAGAGAGTTATACAAAAAATTTTAATTATAAAAAATTCTCTAGGGATAACATGACAATAGATGCAGTTATTAGAAATCTTGAAATTATAGGAGAAGCTGTTAAAAACATATCGCCAGAATTTAGAAAAAAACACTTAGGAATACCTTGGAGTAAAATAGCTAAAACAAGAGACAAACTTATTCATAAGTATTTTGGTGTGGACCTTGAATTAACTTGGGATATTATTAAAAAAGATTTGCCTGATTTAAAAGAAAAAATTAAAAATATTTTAAAAACTATTAAATAATATGATGAAAGATTATGATATTATTATTATCGGGGCTGGTGTTACTGGAATGGCTAGTGCTATGTATGCAGGTAGATTAAATCTTAAAACTCTTGTTATAGGAACGAACTCGGCAAATGAACTTCCTATTGGCGGAGTAATTACCTTAACAGAGGTTGTTGAAAATTATCCTGGTTTTATTAGATTAACAGGGCCAGAATTAGCTGAAAAAATAAGATTACATGCTTTAGATTATAAAGATAAAGTTTCAATAGAAGAAGATTTAGTTAATGATATTAAAAAAAATGGTGATTGTTTTACTGTTTCAACAAAATCTGGTAAATCTTATATTTCTAAGACAATTTTATTTGCAACAGGAACAAAATGGAGAAAATTGCCAATAAAAGGTGCATTACAGTATGAAAGTAAAGGGGTTCATTATTGTGCTTTATGTGATGCTGCATTATTCAGAAATAAAGTTGTTGCTGTTATAGGTGGAAGTGATTCAGCAGCAAAAGAAGCATTATTACTAGCACAGCATGCAAAGAAAGTTTATATTATTTACAGAGGAGAAGAAATAAGACCAGAACCAATTAATGGTG
>JBBSWY010000095.1:0-4104 GCA_038046045.1 Nanobdellota archaeon | reverse complement strand
TTGAAATTGTGTCTTGTTTTGTTGAAGAAGTTACCGAAGTTGCGTTTTGCACACAAGCTGGAGCAGCTATTTGTGAATTTCTTCCTACGCCATCATTGTTTAGACCATTTCCAGAAGCAATTGCAACCGTAACATTATTTCCAACGGCCGAATTAATAATTGGAGCAAGAGGATCATCATTGCAATAATTACTGTACAATCCTCCTCCTAAACTCATACTTATGACATTTATATTAAAATTATTTTTATTATTTATACAAAAATCAAATCCGGCAATTATGGCTGAATCAGAACAGTTTCCAGTATTATCACAGACTTTTATTATGGTCAAATTTGCTTCGGGTGCAACTCCTTTTATGTTTCCATTAGCAGCAATTATTCCAGCAACGTGAGTTCCATGTCCATTGTCATCGTAAGGATCATTATTATTATTTACGTAATCATACCCAGAAGTTACTCTGCAATTTGTTCCATTGCCTAAAGAAGTGCAAGAACCGAAATCATTATGAGAATAATTAATTCCGGTGTCAAGAATACAAATTGTTTGTCCTTTTCCTGTTAAATTTATATTATTAATAACTTTATTGTGCATTAAGGTTGCATTAATTAAAGGAACAGAATCCTGCAAGAATATTTTTCTTTTTTGATTCAAATAAATTTCCTTGACATTAGGGTCATTTTTTAATTTCTCTAAAGCATTTTTATTTATCTTTCCAGAAAAGCCATTTAATGAACTATATTCGTATTTTATCTTAAAATCATTGCCGAGATTTTGAATGGAGTTTTTCCTTATATTTGTTTTAAAATCCGTAGCTTGAATTTTTTTTAAATTATTAACATCTTTTAAATAAACAATAACATCAACTTCATTCTTATTATTTAATTCTTTTTCAACATTTTTATCTAAATTAGCTGCATTAACTATACTAATTAATAATATAAAAGTAATTACTATAATATATTTCTTCACTATATCACCTCTTTATATTATCCAAGCAATTCAAATGTTGATCATTCTCTTGAAACTCGCATTTATTATTTATGCATAAACAGGGTAAACTTCCTAAACATTCATATTCTGGCAAATATAAGCAAGCTGTTCTTGCATTATCTCCTTTAAAAGTACATAATTCACCAGAACAACCTGCTTTAACGCAGTCATTATCTGTCTTACATTCGACATTTAAGTTAGTTGAATCATTTTTAATGTTAAATTTATCTGAAAATAATCCAATTAAGATAACTAACAATATGATTACAGATAATATTAAAAATAATTTATTCCTCATTTTTTATTTCAAGTATCTCAAATTTTCCAGGTAACATTCCTAAGCTTATTCCCAGTTCTTTTAAATCATTGACATTTCTCTTGTCTAGTTCATTATTAATAAAATTTACTATTATCATTTTAACCTTATATTTATTGCATAGCATGATATTTTGCATTACTTTTCCTAATAAATCTACTCTTTCAACATTATCCAATTTCAAGATTTTGTTAAGGCTAAACCCAATTGCAATATTATTCTGCTTTGCTAATTTAACTAGAACTTGGTTAAGTCCAGAATTACGGAAATGCATAAAATCCTCTTCATTTGTCTCTGGATCTAGTAATAATTGTACATTTTTATTCTCAACTATCTTTCTATTAAGTTCAGAATCCCCCCCAAAAGCAATATTAAAATGGTCTTTCTTAGTTAATTTATGGATTTCATAAGCATTTTTAGCATTAATTATATTGAATTTCATACTTTAATGATTAATTTGAAACTTTTAAAACTTTCTTAACCTTCAAAAGAAAGCTTTTTAAATTTAATATTATCCTAATTTACTGTGAGTTAGTATGAAACTAAGACCTAGTAATAATAAAGTTCCACTTCATATTGGTTTTATCATTGATGGGAATAGGAGATTTGCAAAGAGATTAATGTTAAAGCCATGGAAGGGACACGAATGGGGCGCTAAAAAAGTAGAAAAATTACTTAATTGGTGCAAGGAATTAGGTGTTAAAGAACTAACTTTGTATGCGTTTTCTTTAGAGAACTTTGATAGACCAAAAAACGAATTTAACTATTTAATGAATTTGTTCAAGGAAGAGTTTACTAGATTAAAAGATCATCCAGATTTAAAAGATGTTAAAATAAGATTTATTGGAAAAACACAGATGTTCCCTAAAGATGTCCAGGATGTTATGCAGGAATTAGTGGATAAGACAAAAGATCATAGTAAATTTACAGTTAATGTTGCAATGGCTTATTCTGGCAGAGCAGAAATTTTAGATGCAACCAAGAAAATTGCTAGCTTAGTTCAATCAGGAAAGATTAATGTACGAGATATTAACGATAAATTATTCTCTGAAAATTTATATATACAAAGTGAACCAGATTTAATTATTAGAACAAGCGAATCAAGATTATCTGGGTTTTTATTATGGCAGGGAGCTTATGCTGAAATTGAGTTCTTACCAAATAAATTATGGCCTGAATTCAGCAAAAAAGACCTTATTAGATGCATTCAGGAATATTCTAAAAGAGACAGAAGATTTGGAAAATAAACATTTATAAACGATTTTAGTTCTTTAATTTTATGCATCAGTAGTATAATGGCCAGATCAATTTAATTGAGGTCAATATCTTGCCCTTCCAAGGCGAGGATCGGGGTTCGAATCCCCGCTGATGCATTCAATAATTTTAAATACATAAAAAAATTCTTTTAATTATGGTTAAAACAGCAATTGTATTTGAGGCACACGCCGATGATCTTGCAGTTGGTTGTATTGGGACATTATTAAAATTAAAAAAAGAGGATTATGAGATAATTGATGTTATTTTCTCAGCCGGGCAAAAATCACATCCACATTATAAGGAGGATGTTATTATTAATAAAAGAATTCAAGAATCAGAGAATGTTGGGAGAAGATTTGGTATTAATCAGAATATTTTCTTTGGATTAGATGATAATAAATTAAAAGAAGAAATTGTCAGTAAAAACATCAAGGAAAGAATTAGAAGAATATTAAAAAAACATCATACAAAAAAAATATTTATTAACTCTTCTATCGACCCACATCCAGATCATCGTGCTGTAAACGAAGCTGTACTAGATGTAATAAATGACTTGAATTATAAAGCAGATGTTTATGAATATGAAGTTTGGAATATAATTAAGGGGAATAAACCCATTACATATGTTGATATTACCCCATATTTCAAAGCTAAAATTGCAATGATGAGATCTTTTAAAAGTCAATGGGCATTTATGTATCCTTTAATTATAGCAGTTTACTTTAGAGCAAGATTTTATGGATTTAAAAATGATTGTAAATATGCTGAGAAATTTTACAAAATCAAATAGAAAGACTTATAAACACTTGTTCATTTATATTGACACATGTCAATTAAAATGGACAAAGAAATAAATTCAGGCTATGTTAGAGGATTCTTTGATGGAGAAGGATGTCCATCGGTAAAAGGTAAACAGATAATAATTACTAATCAAAACTTTAATATTTTAAAAGGAATAAAGAAAAAATTATCTTCATTAGGAATAATATCTAGATTAAAAAATGATAAAAATTGCTATAGACTAAAAATACATGGTTATAACAACTTGTTAAGGTTTGTTAAATTAATTGGATCAAACATGCAAGAAAAGAGAAAAAAACTTTTAGCTATAATAAATTCATATTCCCATTACCCCATCTCTAAACAACAGATAGAGAATGTAAGAACATTAAGGAAAAAGGGAAGAACCTTTAGGCAAATCGCAAAGATGACAAAAGTGTCTGTAGTACCGCTTATTTAATATGTTCAAAGAATTTAAAACATTAAAAATATTTTTTGAAGAACCAAGTCGAGAGTTTAACGTTAGAGAGATAGCTAGAATTTTAAAAAAATCTCCAACCACAATAAGTAAAAATCTTAAAAACTTCTCAGAGATTGGTATACTAAAGGAAAGAAAAGAAAGAATATTTAATTTATATAAGGCAAATTTAGAAAATGATTATTATAGGGATATCAAGGTTTTTTATGCTATAAGGAAGATAAAGGATTCTGGTTTTTTAGAAGAAATTAATAAATTCTATTTAAAACCCGCGGTAATATT
>JBBSWY010000094.1:0-2088 GCA_038046045.1 Nanobdellota archaeon | reverse complement strand
TGAAAGAAGTTTGAAAAAAGTTTCTGGAGTTAAAGAAGCAAATGTAAGTTTGATGTTGAAAAAAGGGATAGTTGAGATAGAAGATTCTGTTTCAGACGACGAATTAAAAAAAGCAGTTGCAAGAGCAGGATATAAAGTTGCGAAGATAGAATAATGAAACACAATCAAGAACAACCAGCAGAAGACAAAGAAATTAAAAGTTGGAAAATTAAACTCATTTGGTCTTGGATATTTACAATTCCCATCGCAATTTTAATGCTGTCTGAAAGACTTTTTGGTTTTGCATTTATTGAAATGCCTTATTCAATAATTATTATTCTTGCATTGGGATTTCCAGTAATTTTTATTTTTGGGTGGAGCACTATAAGGGGAGGGATAAAAGGACTATTTACTTTTTATTTTAATATGGATTCTTTAATTGCTTTAGGAACTATTGTTGCATATTTAACCGGGATATTTTCCTTTACAGATGTTGTTCAGGATTATTCTGGTGTTGCGTCGATGATTATGGCTTTTTTCACAACTGGAAAATATGTTGAAGCTCTTGCAAGAGGAAGAGCCAGCCAGGAAATTAAAAAACTTCTTGAACTTGGCGCAAAAAAAGCAAGAATCTTAAAAGGAAATAAAGAAATTGAAATTACAATTGAAGAGGTAAAATTTGGAGATGTGATGATTATTAAGCCAGGAGAAAAAATTCCTACCGACGGAATTGTTGTGAGGGGAGAAAGTTCCGTTGATGAATCAATGGTTACTGGCGAGAGTCTGCCAGTTGATAAATTAAAGGGAAATAATGTAATTGGAGCAACTATAAATCAGGACGGAATTTTGTATGTAAAAGCAACTAAAGTAGGAGAGGATACTTTCTTGGCGCATATAATTAAATTAGTAGAAGAAGCGCAAGGCACTAAAATTCCTATACAAAAGTTTGCTGATAAAATAACTTCTGTTTTTGTTCCAGCAATTTTAATTTTAGCTGTTTTAACATTTTTAAACTGGTGGATTTTTTCTGGAGATTTGAGCAGAGCTATTGGCGTCAGTGTAGCAGTTTTAGTTATTGCCTGCCCATGTGCTTTAGGATTAGCAACACCGACAGCATTGATGGTTGGTTCTGGAATGGGAGCAAAAAAAGGAATTTTGATTAGAAAAGGAGAAGCAATTCAAACAATGAAAGAAGTTAAATTTATTATTTTTGATAAAACAGGAACAATAACAAAAGGAAAGCCGGAAGTTACAGATGTTGCAACAATTGATAAAATCTCAGAAAAAGAGCTGTTGAATTTATCTGCGAGTTTAGAAAAATTATCAGAACATCCTATTGCTAAAGCAATTGTTAATAAATCTAATTTAAAGATTTTTAAAAAAGTAACTAATTTTAAAGTTTTAAGAGGAAGAGGAGTAGAAGGAAAAATTGGAAGAGACTTAATAATTATTGGAAATCAGACTTTAATGAAAGAAAAGAAAATAAATTTAGGTAAATTAATAAATGATGTTGGGAAATTTGAAGAAGACGGCAAAACAACAATGATTATTTCTAAAAATAAAAAAGTTATTGGAGCAATTGCAGTTGCTGACGCAATAAAAGAAGATTCTAAAGAGGCTGTTGAGAGATTAAATAATAAAAAATACAAAACAATTATGATAACTGGAGACAATGAAAAAACAGCTAATGCAATTGCAAAGCAGGTTGGCATTGATAAAGTCATTGCAAATGTTCTTCCTGAAGACAAGGCGAAAAAGGTTGAAGAATTGCAAAAATATGGAATGGTTGCATTTGTCGGCGATGGGATAAACGACGCTCCTGCATTAAAACAAAGCAATGTTGGAATTGCTATGGGTTCTGGAACAGATATTGCAATTGAATCAGGAGACCTTGTTTTAGCGAGGAGTTCATTATTGGGAGTTGTTCAAGCAATTAATTTATCTAAAGCAACTTTTAAAAAAATTAAACAGAATCTTTTTTGGGCTTTTGCTTATAATATAATTGCGATACCTTTAGCAGTGGCTGGAGTTTTGCATCCTGTTGTTGCAGAGATAGCAATGGCATTATCTTCTATAACTGTTGTGACGAATGCTAATTTGTTGAGGAGA
>JBBSWY010000093.1:0-2385 GCA_038046045.1 Nanobdellota archaeon | reverse complement strand
GTAGCTCAGCCCGGTAGAGCACACATATAAAATATGGCTTAGACGGCTGTTAACGCTAGACTGAAACCGTGTGGTCAGGAGTTCAAATCTCCTCGGGGACGCTTTTATATTCTCTAAAATATATATTAGTTCCCAAGTGTCCAAGTGACAACCGCGGTGGTTACGTTTATAAATAAAAGAGCCTTAATTCTAGCGACGTAAAATGAATTTTATTTTGCCCAAGATGAGATTTGAAGAGAATATAACTCTACCAGAAAAGCCAAGTGAAGAATTGGCAGAAGAAACCGGATTACATATTGGCGATGGTACAATGAATTTTTATAAAAATGGAAACAAAAATAGAGGAAGTTACGCTTTGAGAGGCCACATTATAGATGATAAAGAACATTATAATAAAATAATAAAATCTTTATATTATCAAATTTATGGTTTAAATATCAGTTTAAGAGATATGCCAAAAGACGGAGTTTATGGGTTTCAAAAATGGTCAGATTCTTTAGTAACTTTTAAACATAATATACTTGGTCTAACTTTAGGTAAGAAATTAAACATATCAATCCCAAAAATATTTACTTTGAAAGAAGAGTTGGTTACCAGCGTCATTAGGGGGGTTTTTGATACAGATGGTTCAATCTATCTAGAACCAAAACGCGGGAAGCTTTACCCCAGAATAGAAATTTCAACAATATCAAAAAAATTAGGCTATCAATTAAATATTTTGATTAATCGACTTGGATTAAGATCTACGATTTATTTAGAATTGGTAAAAAATCCTAATTGGAACAATAAATATAAAATAAACATTCGCGGAAAAGAAATGTTGAATAGATGGATGCAGATTATCAATCCACATAACCCTAAACATATTAAAAAATTCGAATTTTATGTTAATAATTCTTAGAAACGTTTATAAATTCTCTACAAAACATTAATTCTTATGGGGCTGTAGCTTAGCCTGGAAATAAGATAACTTATTGGGCAACTGGAGCACTCGACTTAAAGGGTGAAACTGATAGCTAAGGTTAGAGATCGAGAGGTCGGAAGTTCAAATCTTCCCAGCCCCACTAATTTAAAGAAATGACAAAAATATTAAAACCAAATCAAGAAGAAGAGAAACTGGAGATAGAAAGGATATTAAAAAAATCTGGAATTGTAGGAGAAGCAACGATTTTTGCAGAGGTCTTATCTGAAGCCGATTTAAGATTCAAATTAATTAATCAAGAACTTTTTTTAAAGTATGAATTTATTGGAATAATCTATAACCAATTGTTAATAGAAACAGATCCAAAGTATGTAGACGCTATTTTAGATATTAAAGATAAATTTAAGGATTATCATGTTTATTATAAATCTAAAAATGGCAAGAATTAGTAAGGCTTTTATACTTAAAATTCCTTATAAAAGTCAATAAAGTGGAGGTGGTTTTATAATGGTTAAAGACACGGGGATGATGGGAAGAACATGCAACTGTCAACACCATAAAATATTTGGATGGGTTGTACTTTTAGCAGGTGTTTTATACCTATTAAGTGATTTAGGATGGGTTGGTTGGTGGAATGTTAATTGGTGGACAGTAGCATTTGTATTAGTTGGTTTAGGTACAATGTGCAGCTGTTGTGGCAGAGGGAAATGTTTCTAATTTTCCCTTTTTCTTTTTATTCTAAATAATTATTGAATAACAGCACCAACATCAATATCTTTTTCTGGTTGTAATAAAATAACTTTATCATCTTTTACAGAAGCTAGTATCATACCTTCACTTTTAATTCCTCTTAACTCTTTTTGTTCTAAATTTACAAAGACAATAACCTTTCTTCCTTTAAGTTCTTTTTTAGTATAATAATTTTTTATACCGGCAACAATCGTTCTTACTTCATTTCCGATATCAACTTTCATAACTAATAATTTATCAGCATTCGGATGATCATTAACTTCTAAGATTTTTCCAACTCTTAAATCCATTTTTTTCCAGTCGTTAAAAGGAATCATTTTCTAGCCTCTGAAACAAATTTATTCATATCATTAAAAATTTTATCATATTTATTTGTTGTATTATATTGTTTTAAAAATTCAATCATTGCATTATCATTTAACAATTTAGCACATAATAAAGCATAGTCATAATCATATTGTTTTAATGCATAATCAAATTCCTGTTTTAATTTTTTATCCATCATGTTAATATTTTTAGCTAAGGCATAAGAAACAACACAATTTACCATAAATCCCAAACCATCGAACATCAAGTATTTTTCAGCATAACTTTCATAAATTATTTTTCTTTGTTGTTCAGAAAACATAGAAGTACTGACATTAACTACGCCCTTCTCTCTCATTAAAGTATGAAGCATTTTTAGTTTATTTTCATCTAATATAAACATTTTA
>JBBSWY010000092.1:0-4426 GCA_038046045.1 Nanobdellota archaeon | reverse complement strand
TATATCTACCTTCAAATACTTGATAATCTCCTTGTATTAATTTTGTTTTCATTTTAATTACCCCTGAAATTATTGAAATTAACTAGTATATAAACCTTTCTATTTGTAACCATTTAGAAGTAGTTATAATAATAACCTGTATTTCTCATTAACTTGGTAAATTTCTCCTTCTTTTAATAATTCCTCAAGGATCTTGTTTATTTCTTCAATTTTATAACGTAATTGTAGCTTAATCTCCTCTAATGTAACACCAAGATTTTCTTCATATTTTTCAATTAAGCTTAATAATTTGTTTCTCAAATCATTAGAACTAAAATTTATTTCTTCATATTCTATTTTTGTTTCTGGTTCATCTAAATTCAATTTTTCTTTCGGTATTCCGTATTCCTTAATTAACTCAAGCTTTCTAAGTAATTCTTCATTTGCATTAACTTTTTTCACAATCTCCGGTAAAACATAAATTTCATCGTTATATTTTTTTACTTTTCCAATAACTAACACTATATCTCCAGGATTTATATTATCTAGAATTTTCGTATCTTCTCTCCATGTCTTTAATCTAATCTGTGAACTTGAATCATCTACTGTTATTGCCTTGTAAGTTTTATCCTCATTTTCATATTTATTAACAACATTAGCTATTATATTAATCCTAGAAACTTGTTTATCGTTTAATGTAACATAATTAGATTCAAATTCTCCGGTTCTAGCTACAAAATTATTTTCATTTAAATAACTTAACCATAATTTGTATGCAACTAAACGATTAATTTGTTCCATTATAATTATTAAATTAAAAATCTATTTAAAGTTATTGGAGATCACTGTGGATGTTTTTAATAAATTGGTAACATTTATTAGCCAAATCTCTTCTTCCAAATTGTTTCATTTTTTCTGCTAATTGTGTTGAGTAAATATATTCTACATTTTTCCTTTTAGTTTCCATTCCTTTAAAAATTAACCAGAATTCTAATTTATGTTTTTTAGAATATCTCTTAATTTGATCTTTGAAATCTTCATAACCACAAGTCTTAGCATCAATGAATAAATTTTCTTTTGGAACATAAACGTCTGGAATTCCATTAACCAATCCTTTCTTTCGAATTTCAATATTTTGATATACAACTTTAGCCATCTTAATGCAATGTCTTTCCCAATCTTCCCAAAAAGGATTATTAGTACCATAATTTGGATTTAATCCAGCCATTAAGCAAGCCTTAGTATAACTTCCAAATTTGCTAACAAATGGCATATAAGAAGGGGTTCCATTTAATTTATTTAAATCTATCCTAGTTGGAGTTCTATTCAATCTTCTTGCTAGCCTTCTTAAGATTATAATCAATTGTTTTTTAGACATAAACCTTTTAAGTGGAATTTTAGCTTCTTTCAATGCGTTGGTCCAGCTTCCAAACCTTCTCCTAACTGTAGTTTTTCCTGGCGTTCTTGAGTCTTTATCAAAATCCCTGATTCCTGGTGTTTTTCCTAATTCTTTATATTTATATCTTAACCATTTAATTATCTGCCTTTTTGTCCATTCCCTATAATAAGCATTAATTTTCAACCCTGCTTTAGTTAGAGAATTATTAAAGGAACCAAATCTATTTTCGTAAACAGACCTATCTGGCATGTCATTTTTCCTACACACCTCATAGGTTGTTGGACTTCTTTTATTATATTTATAGAATTCCCTTAACTTCTGAATTAAATATTTTTTGGTATATCTTTTCATAAATATAGAAAGAAATATTGATATAAAAATGTTTCTATTGTGAGCCCAAAAGAGGTTATAATCGACTTATCATATTTCTTCTTGGTTCAAAAATTTCTGCCTCGCGTTTTAATTGCTCAATTACTTCTTCAACCTGTGCTTCATTAATATTTTGTTCTGCTGCTTCATTAATAATATCTGCAATTGGAATAATTTTCCCGACTTTATTCTCCAATTTCTTTATGATTTCACGTACTGAAACAATTCTTGATCTTTGGGATGCTGGAACCCCTGTTGTTATCCTGTCTATATCTATTTGCCCTGTCTCATAATCAAATCCAACTTGCATTAAACAATGTTTTAATAACTCAATTGCACGTTTTGCATCATCTTTTGTAACCTTATCTGATAATTTTGTTCTTGCAGAAGCCTCTGATAATCTTACTAAAGCTTCTAACTGTCTGGCACTTATAGGAATTGGCCTAATTTCATCTTCACCTTTTTGTCCTGAATTTCTTAAACCAACATAAAAATTCTTTATTTCTAATATTGCTTCATCTGTTAACTTTGGAGTTATTTTCTGTTTTGCATATGAGATAAATTTTTTTAATAATTCACTTGAAATTTCTTGTTTTATCTCTTCTGGTCTTTGTTGTATAGCTAAAACATGGCCTGCAATTTTTTCATCTAAATCTCTGCTTGGTAAATCTCTTATTGGAAATATTAAATCAAATCTGTTAATTAATGTAGCTGGTAAATCAATCTGTGAAGCAATTGGTGTATAAGGATCAAATCTTCCAAGTTTGGGGTTAGCTGCTGCAAGAACTGTTGTTTCTGCTCTTAGAGTAGCTTGAATATTTGCTTTTGAAATACTAATTCTTTGTTGCTCTAGAGCTTCATGTAAAGCATCTCTATCTTCTGGATTCATTTTATCAAGCTCATCTATAACTGCTATTCCACCATTTGCTAAAACTAATGCGCCTGCTTCTAATGCCCAGCCTCTTAAAAATTCATCTTTAACAACAGATGCAGTTAAACCAGCACCTGTAGATCCTTTTCCAGAAACTAATCTTGCTTTTGGAGCAATTTTTGAAATAAATGTAAGCATTTGTGACTTACCGGCACCAGGATCGCCAACTAATAAAATATGTATATCCCCTCTTGTTGTTGTTCCATCGTCTTTAAATTTTCTTACTCCACCTAATAACTGCAAAACCAAAGCCTCTTTTACTTTTTCATGACCATAAATACTCGGAGCCATAGATTTCGTTAACTTTTCAAATATTTTAGGATCCTGGGAAAGTTTTCTAATTTCCTTTTCATCTAAATCATCTAATTCAACTTCACCAAATGATCTTTCTATTGATTCAATGTTGTTAGCTTCCATCATTAAATCATATCTTATTGACTGAGCCCCTGTTCTTAATAAAATTGGAACTTCTTTTACAGTCCCATAAACAATGACCTTGCTTCCAGGAGTTGTCTTCTTCTCCATCTTCGGCTCAACTAAATCTTCTCTCAAAAAAACACTTAATCTCTTAGGCTGCTCTCCACCTTGTAAAGATTCTGGAATTTCTTCTAACACTAGACGTTGTGCATCAACTAAATCCTTGCTAATTAATCTAAAATGCCCTCTTCTACCACAACTACATCTAGATGGTTCTTTAAATCTTGAATCTAGCTGTAAAATTGTTATTGTATTTCCACAAGAAGGACATTCGAATTTAGCAGAAGTAACTTGAGGCCTTACATCAGAACTTTGTCTTACTATTCCTTCAATTGTTATAAATTTATTTAGATGACTGCTTCTTATATCTCTGACAAAAACAAATTGATCTCTAGGAAGATTATAGAATCTAACTCTAAAATTTTTTATTTGTATATCAAAACTATCGACTGCTAATTCTGCTGCTCTTATTGTTTCTTCTGGTTCGTCCAATAATGTATCTGCAAGTTCAGGATCAAATTTAGCTAATTCTGAAAAGTCTATTTTTAATACATTTATGCCCCTAGAAGACAAATGATGAAGCTGGTTTACATAACTGTAATTAATAAATTCTTTAAAGCGTTCAATTTGTTCTGTGGCATCTAAATGCATTTTATCTTAATTTTCTTAAGTTTGTTACCAATTTAGCAACAGCTTCTCTTAATTTTGCTTCTGATCTTGTTCCTGTACAAACTATTTTTCCATTGCTGAACAATAAGAATGTTGCTCTTGTTCCAGGAAGCTTGTAAACCAAACCCGGAAATTGTTCTGGTTCATATTCTGTATTCTCTAGTTTCATTGCTAAAGAATTTAAATTTAAATCCATATTAATTGTGCCAGAAGCAACCATATTTTGAACATTTATTTTTGGTTTGATTTTAATTTTAATTCTTATTTTTCTCAAATTTTCAATTATCTTGTTAAGACTTTCTCTTACTTTTCCTAATGACTTTGCTCCGGTACAAACAACCTTACCAGAACTAAAAATTAAAGCAGATGTTTTAGGATTTTTTATGCGCATTACCAATCCTGGAAATTGTTCAGGATTATATTCTGTATTTGGTAAAACCTCAGCAAGTTTTATCAATGGAATGTCATGTTCTAAACTTGTAGAAACAACAATATTTTGTATCTTAATTTTAGTTTTACTTCTAGCCATTAATTTCATACCCCCTTATTTTAATAGTTTTATTTATAAATAAACAGAAAGGTATATAAAGGTTATTTATAAA
>JBBSWY010000091.1:4412-28217 GCA_038046045.1 Nanobdellota archaeon | reverse complement strand
TATTTTATAATAAGCCGCTGATTCTAAAGGCGAAATGGTCATATGTCTATAGACCAAAGATTTAGAATAAAGAATAATGGGAAGAGCAAGTAAACCAAAAGCAGGAAGTATGCAATTTTGGCACAGAAAAAGGGCCAAAAGAATTTATCCCGGAGTTAGAGCCTGGGCTAATCTAGATACAACTAGTTTGCTTGGTTTTTTAGGATATAAAGCTGGAATGACTCATGTTCAAGTTCAGGAAAATAATCCTGCAATGAAACAATCTAAATTAAAAGCATATGCAGCAACAATATTGGAATGTCCGCCATTAAAGGTTTTTGGGATTAAATTTTATAAAAATACATTATACGGGATAAAGAATCAAGGCCAGATTACTTCTGAAAATTTAGATAAGGAACTCAATAGAAAAATAATTTTGCCAAAAAAAATTAATAATAAAGAAATTAATGATTTTGATGATGTGAAATTAATTGTTTATACACAGCCTAAATTAGTTGGAATAAAGAAAAAACCAGAAATTTTTGAAATTGGATTATCTGGAAACAAAGATGAAAAATTAAATTATGCTAAAAATTTATTAGGAAAAGAAATTAAGATAAGTGAAGTTTTTAAGGTAAATCAGAATGTTGATATTCATGCCGTTACAAAAGGCAAGGGATTTCAAGGACCTTTAAAGAGATTTGGTTTGCAACTTAAGTCACATAAATCTGAAAAAAAGCGTAGAGCTCCAGGTAATATGGGGTCTTGGACACCAAAGAAAATATTATTTACAGTCCCGCAAGCAGGCCAAATGGGTTTTCATACAAGAACAGAATATAATAAATTAATCTTAAAAATTTCTAATAATGTTAATGAAATAAATCCAAAATCAGGTTTAGAGCATTATGGATTTGTAAAAAATGAATACGTATTAATTAAGGGTTCTGTTGCAGGATCAAGAAAACGTCCTATAATATTAACACAACCAATTAGAAAAAATAGAACATTGCCAATGGAGTTAAAATTTATTAAAAAATGAATCTAGTTAATTTAGAAGGAAAGAAATTAAAGGAAATTAATCCCCCTAGCCAATTTAATGAAGTTTATCATCCTAATTTAATTTGGAGAGCTTTTGTAACAATCCAAGCAAATAAAAGACAGCCTTACGGTACTAAAATAGGAGCTGGAATGCGTGCTTCTGCAAAATTATCAAGAAGAAGAAGAGATTATAAAACAGCTTATGGACATGGAATTTCAAGAGTTCCAAGAAAGGTTTTATGGCATCGTGGTGGTCAATTTGGTTGGGTTGGTGCTGTAGCTCCCGGAACAGTTGGTGGAAGAAGAGCACATCCTCCAAAAGCAGAAAAAATCTGGGATAAGAGAATTAATATTAAAGAGAGAAAAAAAGCTATAAGATCTGCATTAGCCGCAACATTAGATAAAAATTTAGTTGCATTAAGAAATCATCAACTTCCAAGTATTTATCCTTTGATAATTGAAAATAAGTTCGAGGATTTATCAAAAACAAAAGATGTTATCAAAATATTTGAAAATTTAGGATTGCAAAAAGAATTAGAAAGATTAGATATAAGAAAAGTTAGAGCTGGAAAAGGAAAAAATCGAGGTAGAAAATACAAATCTAAAACAGGACCTTTAATTTTAGTTTCAAAAAAATGCAGTTTAATAGATGCTGCAAAAAATATTCACGGTGTTAACATAGTTCAAATAGATCAAGTTAATGTTGAATTGCTTGCTCCAGGTTCAAAAGCAGGCAGACTTACAATATATACAGAAGGAGCAATAGAAAGACTACAAAAGGAAAATATGTTTATGTAAAATGCAAGCCGTAAAATATCCAATATCAACAGAAAAAGCAGTACGCTTAATGGAATCAGATAATAAATTAACGTTTATGGTAGAGAGAAAAGCAACTAAGGGAGATATAAAAAAGGAAATTGAAAAATTGTTTAATGTTAAGGTTACAAAAATTAGTACATTAATTACAGCTTTAGGAACAAAAAAAGCTTATGTCAAATTATCAAAAGAAACTCCTGCAATTGATGTTGCAACTAAATTAGGATTGATGTAAAATGGGTAAGCGAATAATAACACAACGTAGAGGAAGAGGAACTAGCAGATATAGAGCACCTAGTCACAACTTCCATTATAATGTTAATTATCCTAAAACAAATGAAAAATTAAATGGTAAAGTTATTGAAATAATAAAAGATCCTGCAAGAACTGCTCCTACAGCTGTAATTCAATTTAATGATAAAACAGAGATTGCATTACCAGCTCCCTTAAATGTTCGTGAGGGGGATGATGTCAATTATAATTCAGCTGGAGAATTAAAACCATTAACAATTTTGTCTTTATCTGAGATACCTGAAGGAACTCAAATTTTTAATATTGAAAGCAACCCTGGAGACGGTGGAAAATTCTGTAGAGCAGCAGGAACTTCAGGAAAAGTAATTTCAAAATTCAAGGATTATATTTTAGTAAGATTACCTTCAAAGAAAGAGAAAAAATTCAATCCATTATGCAGAGCAACAATCGGAGTAATATCGGCATTGGGAAGATTAGAGAAACCAATGTTAAAAGCAGGAAAACATCATCATGCAATGAAAGCTCGCAATAAATTATATCCAAAGACTTCGGGAGTAGCAATGAATGCAGTAGATCATCCATTTGGTTCAGGACGTGGAAGACATGTTGGTAAACCAAAGACTGCACCAAGGAATGCTCCTCCAGGAAGAAATGTTGGATTAATAGGAGCTAGAAGAACAGGAAGAAGGAAATAAAATGGTAAAAATATTTATGTACAGAGGAAAAACAGTTGAGGAATTAAAGAAACTTGATTTAAATGAATTCATAAAATTAATTCCTGCTAGACAAAGAAGATCATTGAAAGATGGATTTACAGAAGAACAAAAGAAATTATTATTAAAAATTGACAAGACGATTAAAGGAGAATACAAAAAGCCATTAAGAACTCATTGCCGTAATTTGATAATTTTACCAAAGATGATTAATCTTACAATTCATATTCATAACGGAAATAAATTTGTTCCAGTTGTAATTCCACCAGAAGCAGTTGGAATGTTTTTGGGTGAATTTGCTTTAACAAGACGAAGGGTAGAGCACTCAGCACCAGGTATTGGGGCTACAAGATCAAGTGCTGCTGTATCGGTGAAATAAAATGGAAGCCATAGTTAACGTAAAAAACCTTGGAATTTCAACCAAGAAATCAATTGAAATTGCAAATTTTATTAGATACATGAATCTTGAAAATGCTAAACAAGTTTTGGAAAGAGTTATTGAGAAAAAACAAGCAGTCCCATATAAACGCCATAATAAGGATATTCCTCATAGACCTGGAATGATGGCTGGAAGATATCCAATAAAGACATGTAAAATTATACTTCAATTATTAGACAGCGTACAAGCAAATGCACAAAATAAAGGGCTTTCCTCAAATTTAGTAATTTCAGAAATGATTGCTAACCAGGGTAATAAACAAATGCACTCTGGTAGACAAGGAAGAACAAAAATGAAAAGAACTCATTTAAAAATAGTTGTTAAAGAAATTGAGAAAAAGGTAAGTAAAAAATGATTGAGAAACAAATTATTTCAAAAAATCTTCGTGAATATTTAATTCAAGAATATGTAAAGAAATATCTCCCTAGAGGCAGCTATAGTAAGATTGATTTAAAGAAAACACCTTTGGGAGAAAAAATAATCGTTCACACTGCAATGCCTGGTTTAGTTGTAGGAAGAAAAGGAGAAAACATAATGGAGTTAACTAGAGTATTAAAATCGAAATTCAGTATGGAAAATCCACAAGTAGAGGTTGCTGAAATTCCAGAAATTAACCTAGATCCAACGGCTGTTGCACAAAGAATTGCATCTTCATTTGAAAGATTTGGTCCTAAAAGATTTAAGTTAATTGGTTATAGGGAATTACAAAATATTATTGATGCAGGTGCTTTAGGAGCAGAGATTGTAATTTCAGGAAGAGGAGTTCCAGGAGCAAGAGCAAAAAGTTGGCGTTTCCAAGCAGGTCATCTTAAGAAATCTGGAAATATCTCTGAGAATTACGTAAAGAAATCAGTAGCTGTTGCAAATCTTCAATCCGGAACTATTGGAATTAAAGTTAACATATTAACACCAGATATTATTATGCCGGATCAAATTACCATTAGACAAATTCAAGTTCCTCAAATTGAAAAAAAAGTTGAAGAAGTAAAACAAGAAGCAAAAAAAGAAGTTAAGGAAAGAAAACCAAGAAAAAAGAAAGTAAAAGAAAATGAAGAAAGTGGAAATAAAACAATTGAGTAAAGATCAACTAAAAGAAAAATTAGTTGAGTTAAGAAAAGATTTAATGAGGTTGAACACTCAAAGATCAACAAAAACAATTCCAGAAAATCCAAGTAATATTAAAAATTCGAGGAGAAATATCGCCCGTATATTAACATTTATGAAACAGAAAACTAAATTGGAGGTAAAAACTGAAAAGAAATGAGCCAAATATGTCCTAAATGTGGGCTTACAAAAGATATTTGTGTCTGTGAGAGTATAGCTCTTGAGTCACAGATTGTTAAAATAAGAACTGTTAAGAGAAGGTTTGGAAAACTAACAACACTGGTAGAAGGCATTGATCAAAAATCTGTTAACCTGAAAGACATTGCAAAAAAACTAAAAGAAAAATTTGCATGTGGGGGAACAGTTAAGGACGGAGTAATTGAGCTTCAGGGAAATCACGTAAACCAATCCAAACAAGAGCTTATAAAATTAGGCTTTTCTGAAGACAGCATAAAAGTAATGTAAGTTGAAACAAAAAACAATAATCGGAAAGTTGATAGGAAAATCTATCAAAGTTATAGATTCAAAAAATAAAACTTTGGTAAATCTGCAAGGAACAATAATAGACGAAACAAAAAACACAATTACATTACAAACAGAGAAAAAACAAATCAAAATCATAAAATCACAGGTAAAAATTGAAAATGAAAAATAAAACAATCGGAATTGAAGTAACCTCACCTAGTCAGGAATGTCAAGATTATCATTGTCCATTTCACGGCACTTTAAAGGTTCGTGGTAGGGTGTTTAATGCAACTGTAACTAAAACAGATATTAACAAATCAGCTACAATTGAATTTTTGAATTATTATTACATTCAAAAATATGAAAGATATGAAAAAAGAACAACCAGATTAAAAGTTCATAATCCACCTTGCATAAATGCCAAGATAGGAGATTATGTAAAAATAATTGAGTCAAGACCAATATCAAAGACAAAAAGTTTTGTTATCATTGAGGTTCTTAAAAAATGAAATCTTTAGGAGCTAGAATTACAAGAGGATTGCCTTTTGGCGCAAGAGTAGAAGTTTGTGATAATTCAGGAGCTAAGAGGATAAGAATATTTGCAGTTAAAGGTCATAAGACAACTAAAGGAAGATATCCTGCAGCTGGAATTGGTGATTTAGTTTATGCTTCAGTAGTTAAGGGACGTGCTGGAATGAAACATGAAACTGTAATTGCCATAATTGTAAGACAAAAGAAAGAATATAGACGTGAAAGTGGAGAGAGAATAAAATTTGAGGATAATGCTGCTGTTATATTAAAAGATGATAAAGGAAACCCTAAAGGAACAATATTCAAAGGACCAATAGCAAAAGAAGCTACTTTAAGATGGCCAGGAATAGCAAAAGTAGCTTCAATCGTGGTGTAAAAATGAAAAAATTATTTTCAAGATCATGGAAATCAAGTAAACAACCTAGAAAGCAGAGGAAATATTTGTATAATGCTCCTTTACATCTGAGAAGGAGATTTTTATCTGTATCATTATCAAAGGAATTAAGAAAGAAATTAGGAAAAAGAAATATTCCTGTAGTAAAGGATGATGAAGTCAAGATAATGACAGGGCAACATAAAGGTAAAATTGGAAAAATTACAAAAGTAAACACAAGGAAAATCCGTGTTTATGTTGATCAAGCTTACAGATTAAAGTTAGATGGAAGTAAATCATTTTATCCGATACACCCTTCAAACCTAATGATTACAAATTTGAATTTAAAAGATAAGAAAAGAAAAGCAAAATTGGAGAGTAAATTAAAGAAATAAAATGGCAAAGAGACACTTATTTGCGTTAAATGCACCAAGCAACTGGCCAATTAAGAGAAAGGAATACAAGTGGGTTATAAGGCCAAATCCAGGTTCACACCCATTGAAAAGATGTTTGCCTTTAAACTTATTACTTAGAGGAATATTAAATTATGCTAGAACATCAAGAGAAATAAAAAAGATATTACAGGATGGAGAGATCTTAATTAATAAAAGAATTATAAAGGATCAAAAATTCCCGGTTGGAGTAATGGATAATATAGAAATAAAAAGTAAAAATGAATATTTTAGATTATTTATTAATTCAAGTAATAAATATGAACTTAAAAAAATAAACAAAGAAGAAGCAAAATTAAAATTATGCAAAATAATAAATAAAAAAATATTAAAGAAGGGTTTAATTCAGTTAAATCTTTTTGATGGTAGAAATATAATTGTGGGCAAGGATTCTTACAAGACAGGAGATAGCATTTTACTTGATTTGGAAAATAATAAAATAGTTTCTCATTTAAAATTGGAGAAAAATGCATTTGTTTACTTAATTGGTGGAAAATACATAGGAAATACAGGAAAACTTGAGTTAATTAAAGAATATGGGTTACAGCCCGCTAAAATCTCATTAAAAAGCGATAAAAAAGATATTGAGACATTAAAGGAATTTGCATTTGTTATAAACGAGGATACTTTGAGGGTGTAAAATGGAAGAAAATAAGATGAGACAAATAAAAATTGAGAAAGTAACTTTAAATATTGGAGTTGGTGAAGCAGGAGATAAATTAAACAAAGCTAAAAAAATCCTAGAAAAACTAACAGATGCAAAGGCAGTTGAAACAATTACTATGAAAAGAATTCCTGCATGGGGTGTAAGACCAAAATTACCAATAGGATGTAAGATTACATTACGTGGAAAGAAAGCAGAAGAAATATTATCAAGATTATTCAAAGCTGTGGATAATAAAATTGATGAAAAGAAATTTGATAATACAGGAAATCTTTCATTTGGGATTCCAGAATACATTGACATTCCTAATCTTGAATATGACCCGAGTGTAGGAATAATTGGATTAGAAACAGCAGTCACATTAGAAAGACCAGGTTTTAGAATAAAAAGAAAAAGAATAAAGAAAAGAAAAATATCACATTCACATTTAATCAGCAAAGAAGAGGCTAAAGAATTTATTAAAAGCAAATTTAATGTTGATGTTACAAGAGAGGAAGTAGAATGAGTTACAGCAATTATGAAAAAGCATTCAAGCAATTAACTGTAAAACCAGTTAAATTAAAGAAATTTATTAAACACAACTCTCCAAAAATGAGAGTATTTGGAATAGCTGCAAGAAGATGTTCATTATGCGGCAGAATTGGAGGACATATACGCTCACATGGCTTAAGTCTGTGCAGACAATGTTTTAGATTAAGTGCCAAAAAAATGGGCTTTAAAAAATATTCATAAAATGACAACCAACGATCCTTTATCAAATGTACTTTCACATTTATATAATTGTGAAAAAATCAGTAGACCAGAATGTATAGTTAAACCGGTATCAAAATTAATAGTCAACGTGCTAAACATAATTAAGAATGAAAAATATATTGGAGATTTTAATATAATAAATAATGGTCGTGGTGGATTAATTAAGATAAATTTACTTGGAAATATAAATAGATGTGGAACAATAAAACCAAGATATTCGTATATTTTAAGTGAATTAGAAAAATTCGAAAAAAGGTTCTTGCTAAGCAAAGATTTCGGTTTTTTAATCGTTTCAACTTCAAAAGGTTTAATGACACATATCCAAGCAAAAGAAAAGAAACTTGGTGGAAGGTTAATAGCATATGTCTACTAAAAAAGTAAAGAAAAATGCATTTAGGGAAGAAATAGCTATTCCGGAGAATGTTGAATTAGAAATATCTGGATCATTAATAAAAGTAAATGGTCCTCAAGGTAGTAATGAAAGAAAATTAGCTAATCCAAAAATAACAATTATAAAAGAAAATAATAAAGTTGTATTATCTTCAACAGATTATAAAAAAAATGAAAAAAGAATATTAAACACGTTTAAAGCCCATATTAAGAATTTAATTGATGGGGCGGTTCATTCTTATAATTATACTTTAAAGATATGCTCTGGTCACTTCCCAATGAATGTTTCTCTTTCAAATAATAAAGTTATAATAAAGAATTTTCTTGCTGAAAAAATACCAAGAGAAGCAAGAATATTGCCAAATGTTGATGTTAAGATTAATGGAGATATAATTACAGTTAAAAGCATTGATAAGGAATTGGCAGGACAAACCGCAGCTAATATAGAACAGGCATGCAGAATCGTCAGAAAAGATAGGAGAGTTTTCATGGATGGAATTTTCATAACATCAAAAGCAGATAAACAGATTAAATAAAATGGAAAACAATAACATAACAAGAAAGAAAAGAAAATTTATTAGATACAAATCTATTAATCAAGTAAAGTTAAAGGGTGGTTGGCGTAGAGTTCGTGGCATGCATAATAAAGTTAGATTAAAAAAGAAAGGCCACATGCATAAAGTTTCTATAGGTTATGGAACAAAGAAGGAAACAAGAAACCTTTATAATTCAACTTTTGATTACAAATTTATTACTAATTTAAATGACTTAAATAATATAGATAAAAAATATATTTTAATCTCTGGGAATATCGGATTAAGAAAGAAAATTGAAATATTAAAGAAAGCCAAAGAATTAAAATTAAATGTCATAAGAATCAAGGATATTGATACATTTTTAAAAAATATCCAAGAAAAATTATTGCAATTAAAAGAAAATAAGAAAAAAGAACAAGAGAAAAAAGAAATTTATAAGAAGAAAGCTGAAGAAAAATCAAAAGAAAAAAAAGAAGTTAATCAAGAAGATAAAACTGAAAAAGAAAAAGAAGAGAAAAAGAAAGTATTAGAGAATAAATAAAATGAACCTAAGAAATAAGAAAAGAATTACAGCATCATTGTTTAATGTTGGAAAAAAAAGGATTTGGATAGATCCTACTAAATCAAAAGAGGTTAAAGAAGCTATAACAAAAAGAGATATAAAACACTTGATTAAAGAAGGAATTATTATATTAAAACAAAAACATGGCCAATCTAGGGGAAGAATTAGAAAAGCAAACATGCAGTTTAGCAAGGGAAGAGGCAAGGGAATTGGATCAAGAAGAGGAGCAAGCAATGCAAGACTTTCAAAAAAATTACAATGGATGATAAAAATAAGAAATCAAAAAAACTTATTAAAATCTTTACGTGATAAATCTTTAATTACAAGAAAAAATTACAGAATCTTATTTAGGAAGGCAAAAGGGGGATTCTTTAGAAGCAAAAGACACATTGAAATTTATCTAGCAGAACATAAATTAATACAAAATGACAATAAATAAAAAATACACAGTCAAATTTAAGAGAAAAAGATCAGAATTGACAGATTATAGAGCTAGACTTAGGTTAATTTTGTCAAAAAAAACAAGATTAGTTGTTCGTAAATCCCTTAATAATGTAATAGCTCAATTGGTTAACTATGATAACAAGAGCGATAAGGTAGTGAAGACATTAAGTTGCAGAAATTTAAGAGAATATGGATGGAAATATCATTCAGGAAATTTACCCTCCGCATATTTATTAGGATTATTAATTGGATTAGAAGCAAAAAAACTTAATGTTAAGGAAGCTGTTTTTGATATTGGGTTAAGTGAATCTGTAAGTGGTTCTTCAATCTATGCTTTATTAAAAGGTGCTTTAGATTCTGGATTACAAATTCCTCATGGTGAGAAAGTTTTACCAGGTGAAGAAAGAATAAATGGAAAACATATTGTAGATTATTATAATAACTTATCCCAAGAAAGGCAAGAAAAACAATTTTCAAAATATTTAAAAAACAATGTTAATCCTGCAAATATAGTCAAGGATTTTCAAGAAGTAAAATCAAAAATATTAAACAAATACAAAAATGGCTAATGAAGAACCGGAAATAAAAGAAATAGTAGTACGAGAAGTTCCTTTAGGAATTCAGAGATTTAGAGAGTCTAATTTAGATGCCTGGAATCCAAGGACAGAAGTAGGTAGAAAAGTAAAAAATAATGAAATTACAAACATAGATGATATTTTAAATTCTGGTCAAAGAATATTTGAAACCGAGATAGTAGATAAATTAATCCCAAACTTACAAATTGAATTACTTTTAATCGGGCAATCTAAGGGTAAATTCGGTGGTGGAAAGAGAAGCATTTGGAGACAAACCCAGAAGAAAACTAGCGAGGGGAATAAACCCAAATTTACCACATTAGCTTTAGTTGGAAATAAGGATGGTTATGTTGGAATAGGTTTTGGAAAATCTAAAGAAACAATGCCCGCGAAAGAAAAAGCAATTAGAAATGCTAAATTAAATATTATAAAAGTAAAGCGTGGTTGTGGTTCATGGGAATGTGGTTGTGGAAAAAATCATTCAATCCCATTTAAGATTCAAGGGAAATCTTCATCAGTTTTAATAAAATTAATGCCCGCACCAAAAGGAACAGGTTTAACAGTTGAAAAAGAATGTCAAAAAATATTAAGTTCTGCAGGCATTAAAGATGTTTATTCTAAAACTTCAAAATCAACAACAAAAATGGGATTACTTAAAGCATGTTTTGGTGCATTACAAAATTTATCCAATGTAAAGGTCAAACAAGAACATGCAATTAGACTAGGTATAAAATGAGTAAAATAGCAGTACTAAGGATTAGAGGAGACCTTAATGTTAGAAGACAGATTAAGGATACTTTGAAAATGTTGAGATTGTTTAATAAAAATTATTGTGTTATTGTTGATAATAATCCTAATTATGTTGGAATGATAAAAAAAATAAAAGATTATGTTACATGGGGTGAAGTTAATAAAGAAACAGTTGAACTTTTGTTAAAGAACAGAGGGAGGTTAGCTGGAAATAAGAAACTTAGCGAAGAATATTTAAAAGAAAAATTAAAATGCTCTTTTAATGATTTTGTAAATGATTTTTTTGATAAAAAGAAATCTCTAAATGACATTCCTGGATTAAAACAATTTTTTAGATTAAGCCCACCAATTAGAGGTTTTGAAAGAGGCGGAATAAAAAAACCATTTAGTATGGGCGGTGCATTAGGTTATAGAAAAGAAAACATAAATGATTTAGTTAGAAGGATGATTTAAAATGATTAATAAAAGAAAAAAATTCAGCAGAATGAGAGCAAGTCATACACATGGTGGTGGAGCAAAGAAGAAAAGACGTGGCTCAGGCCATCGTGGCGGGTTTGGAATGGCTGGAAGCGGTAAAAGAGCAGACCAGAAAAAACCAACAATATTGAAATTATACGGGAATGAATATTTTGGTAAATTTGGATTTAAAAGACCACAAAAAGTAATAATTAAAACTAAAGCAATTAATATATCTAAGATAGACGAGAATTTAGACTATTATATTAGCAAAAATTTAATAACCAAAGAAAAAGATCATTATGTTGTAAATTTAAAAAAATTGGGTTATGATAAAATAATTGGAGCCGGGGTAATTAATAATAAATACAAGGTTTTAGGAAGAATCTCAAAAAAAGCCCGTGAAAAAATCGAAAAATTAGGCGGGATGATAGAGGAAATTTAAATGCCTTTAATAAATAATTTATTATCAAATTTACCGGAAGTTAAGGGACCGGAACAAAAATATTTGCCATTTAATCAGAAACTTAAATGGACTTTAATTATATTATTGGCTTATCTTATAATGGGTGTAATTCCATTATATGGTTTAGGAAAAAATGAACTGCAAAACTTTGAGTTTCTTTCAATTATTTTAGGAGCGCAGTTTGGTTCCTTAATATCTTTAGGAATAGGACCAATAGTAACTGCTTCTATTGTATTGCAATTATTAAAGGGTTCAGGAATATTAAAATTAGATACAACAACGCATGAAGGAAGGGTATTTTTTCAAGGAATACAAAAAATGCTTTCAATTTTCTTTATTATATTTGAATCTTTCATTTATGTGTTTATGGGTGGATTAAGACCAGAAGTAGGATTTTCACCTTGGACATTAGTTTTACAATTATTTGTAGCGGGAATTTTAATATTATATATGGATGAAGTTATAAATAAATGGGGTTTTGGCTCTGGAATAAGCTTATTTATTGCAGCAGGTGTTGCCAGTCAAATAGTCATAAGCGCATTTTCTCCATTAACTACTACAGGAGATTTTGCATTTGGTTCTGGCCAAGCCCCGGTTGGAAGATTCTTTGTAATGTTTATTTCATTATTCAAAGGATTACCGCAAGAAGCTTTGTTAGCGTTTTTAGCAATATTTGCAACCGTGTTAGTATTCTTAGTTTCAGTTTACGTGCAGGCAATGAAAGTAGAAATTCCATTATCTTTTGGAAGAATCCGTGGATATGGAATAAGATGGCCGTTAAAGTTTATTTATACAAGTAATATTCCCGTTATATTGGTTGCTGCATTACTTGCAAATGTACAGTTATGGGCAACTCTATTAGAAAAATGGGGGCACCCGCTACTTGGGACATTTTCTAATGGTAACCCGGTTTCAGGATTTGTTTTATGGATTTTCCCGCCAAATTTATTTCAAAATCTTTTTACTGGAAATTTTGTATTTTTAGATATATTGAGATCATCGTCTTATATTTTATTTATGGTAGTTGGTTCAGTAATTTTTTCAATATTCTGGGTTCAAACCTCTGGAATGGATGCAGGAAGTCAAGCTAAACAAATTCTAGCTTCAGGATTACAAATTCCCGGTTTTAGAAGAGATGAACGCGTATTAGAAAGAATTTTAAAACGATATATTACCCCCTTAACAGTCATGGGAGGAATAACAGTGGGATTTTTAGCAGCAATGGCAGATGTTATGGGTGCATTATCTAGAGGGACAGGAATATTGCTTGCAGTTATGATCATCTACAAATTATATGAAGATATCGCACAACAACACATGATGGATATACACCCAACTTTAAGGAAGGTTATGGGAAAATGAGTTTTTCAGAATCAATAACAGGATTTTTTAGTTTAACATTAGGGCCTTTTGCTGGTTGGAATCCTGCTGTTTCATTATTAATAATCTCATTTATTTTAACATTTATAACAACTTTAATTTACAAATATACAACCGATCAACAGCTGATGAAATCTTTCAAAGAAGAAAGCAAAAAAATGCAGGAAGAGATGAAATTACTAAAGGATAATCCGCAAAAAATGATGGAAAAAAACAAAGAATTGATGGGGAAAAATATGAAGATGATGAGGCAATCTTTTAAGCCTTTATTATATACTTTTATTCCATTTGCGATAATATTTTTTGGACTTAGAAACCTTTATGAACCTTTTGGAAAAATATTATTTGGATTAAGTTGGATATGGATTTATATCTTATCCTCATTGATATTTAACCTTATATTAAGAAAGATAATGAAGGTTTATTAAAATGCCAAGACCAAATAAAAGATCAAGAACATTCAGAAGAGTTTATGTAAAATCACCTTCTGGAACAAATAAAATATTATATAAAAGAAGAAAGCCAAAGGCACCTCATTGTGCAAATTGTGGCAAGATTCTTCATGGCATTCCTATTGAATTACCATATAAAATGAGAAATTTTTCAAGATCTCAAAAAAGGCCAGAAAGAATATTTGGTGGAACCTTATGTGCTGCATGTACAAAACGTGAATTAATTAACAGAGTAAGAAGATGATAGGCAGGATTTGTTTAAAATTAACCGGAAGAGAAGCTGGTAATTATTGCGTAATTGTAAATAATTTAGATAATAATTTTGTTTTAATAGACGGAAATGTAAAAAGAAGAAAATGTAATATGGATCATTTAGAATTAACTGATAAAGTTGTTGAGATAAAAAAAGACGCTTCTAAAGATGAGGTTTTAAATGCAATGTCAAAAGCCGGAATAAAGGTTAATAAAAAAGAATTAAGAAGACCAAAGAAAGAAAATGCCAAAACAAAAAAGTGAAGATTTTCAAAAAAAGTATTTGGAATTACAAATAATAATTCAACAAATTAATCAAGTTCAACAGCAACTTAACAATGTTCAAAACCAAATTCTTGAATTAAATAATCTTAAGGAAAGCATTATTTCTTTAAAAGATATAAAAGATGATACAGACTCGTTTGCCCCCGTTGGTTTTAATATATTTACAAAAACAAAATTGAAAAATACAGATGAATTATTGGTTAATGTTGGAAGTAATGTTTTTGTTACAAAGAGCATAGATGAAACTAACGAGCTTGTTGATTCACAGATAAAACAAATAGGGTTAATAATAAAGGAACTTGAAAATAAATTAACAGAGTTAGAAAGAACCGGTGAATTAGTACAAAACGAAATTTTACAATCTTCAAATAAATAATTATATAAATGGATTTCATATAATTTAAAATATGAAAAAAGAGGTAATATTTACTTTAGTTATATTGTTTTTCTTATTGTTTTTAGTAAATGTTTATGCTGAAAATACCGCCCCCGTAGCTAATGCTGGTGATGATAGAAGAGTTTTAAGTGGAAGCATGGTTGTTTTAGATGGTTCAAAGTCATATGACAATGAAAATAATCTTCCTGTTTCAGATTTAAATTATATATGGTATGAAGATGATAAGGAAATTGGAAGAGGAATAAAATTTAAAGATGTATTTACCACAGGAAAAAGAAAATTAACTTTAAAGGTAATTGATACAGAGGGATTAAGTTCTACAGATGATGTCACCGTTTCAGTTATATCAAGAAATAAATGTCAAAATACAAACACAAAATATGCGCCAGAAGACAGCGTTTGTAATAAAAAATGGCCATCTCAAGAAGGTGAAATATTAATTATAAACAGTAAGGGTTATTCCTGTGATTTAGTTGAAGTATGCAGCGATGATTTAGATTACATTGTTGAGGATTCTTTAGATTGCTGTGATGGAACTCCTTTAAGTAATGATCAATCTAGGGTTAATGCATGTAATTTTGCAAATAAGTACTCTAATCAAGATACAAAAAAATGCCAAGCTCTTTACTTAGTACAATCTTTAGGTGGAAATTCAATTTATATGAAAGATTATTTTGAATTAGAGATGTGTTGCAAAGGAGTTAAGGAATTATGCAGCAATCCACAAAATCTTTATTCTTCAAACCCATTACCAAAAATAGGCAAGGATTTATCTAGTTTAAGATGCAATAATAATCCAGATAATAATCCACCAGGAGAATGGGTTTCAGATACAAAATTAGATCTAAATAACATTGCATTACAAGATGTTCCTACCCACGTTAGCCTAAATGTATTATCTACTGGAACGTGTGTTGATTATTCATTTTCACTAACAACATTACTTAGAAAGCTTGGATATAAAAAAGATGAAGTTTATTCAGTAGAATCAGATGACCATGCTTACAATTTGTTAAAATTACCTTTAAATAAAAAATACACAATTGTTGACACTACAGGAAATAATGATCCAGCAATTATATTTGGTAAAATCCCTTTAGGATATGATTATTGTGAAAATATAAAAAAATGTTATAATGACAATGGTGAGGCTTTATGCCCGCCTTATCAAGAAATTTATGGATGTGAAAATGTCAAACAAAGCATTGGACAAAAAGCAGATGCAATAGGTTTTAAAATAAATAAAGTAATAGATAACGTTGTAGATTTAGTAAAAGTGGAGCTAGAAAGATGAAAAAATTATTATTTATCTTATTATTAATCTTTAGTGTGTTTTTAGTAAACGCACAAGAATCTATAATAATTAAAGATGCCCGGGATAAAATAAATTTACAAGATATTTTAGAAGTTAAAATTACAGTAAATAATAATGAAAATTCTGAAAAGTCATATGAAGTTACAGAAGCAGTTCCTTTAGGTTTTAGTTTAGTTGATCCAAGTAAAGAAACAAATATAGAACAAAGAAATGCACTCTCTATTAAGATATTTAAATGGAGCATAAAAGTTCCAAGTAAGAATTCTTATGTTATAAATTACAAAATAAAACCAGATGGTGTTGGGGAATATGTAATTTCACCGACAAAAGTAAATGATCTCTCAAATAATGATGTATTTTTAAGTGAATCAAAGCAAATTTTAGTTTCTTGCGTTCCAAATAATAAATGCGAGGGTAATGAAAATATGCTTAATTGCGCTGAAGATTGTGGAACTGGAGCAAGTGATGGAATTTGCGATTATAAGGTTGATGGAATTTGTGATCCGGATTGCGAAGATGAACCAGATTGCAAAGTTAAAATATTAAATTATAACTATATTTACATTGTGCTTGCAATTACTGTTTTATTATTTTTTATATTCTTCATAAAGGGATTATTAAGATCTAGGGGGGATAATATGAATAATGCAAGCAATTCTAATGATGCTGTCCTAAATGCAGTAAGATCATTTAAAAACCAAGGGTATAGCGATGAACAAATAAAACAAGAATTTTTAAAAAAAGGCTGGAAAAAAGAAGATATAGAAAAGATTTTTGATTCTTTATAATGACACTATAAATTTATAAATATTCTTATCTTAATTTATCTTTATGGATGATTTGTTAAAGTATTATTCTAGAAAGGATGTGCAAAAAGCCATTTTTCAAGTTTCTATTGACCGAGAAATTGCAGTAAGATTTGGGGATAAGGGTTATGGTAGACGTCCAGATATATTGCAGTTTGAAACTGATATTCACGAATTAGCGAAACAAGGTGCCACTTCCTTTAACATTTCTGAAGAGAGATGGAAAAATCCTTTTTATGCTTTAAAACCGGGAATGACAAAAAAACAATTAGATGAAATAAGGATAGGTTGGGATTTAATTATAGATTTAGACGGGGAATTTGAATATTGTAAAATTGCAGCTTATCTTATTATTGAAGCTTTGAAATTTCATAATATTTGTTCATATTCAATAAAATTTTCAGGTAATCGGGGGTTTCATATTGCAGTTCCATTTGAAACATTCCCAAGCACATTAAATAAAGTTGAGACTAAATTATTGTTCCCAGAATCAGCTAAGATAATTGTAAGTTATCTAAAAAGCATGATAAAAGAACATTTATTTGAAATGATTAGAGAGAAAAACCCTTCTTTTAAAAACCAAGATCCATTTACATTGGTTGACATTGATCCAATTGTTATTTCTAGCAGACATATGTTTCGTGCACCATATTCTTATCATGAAAAATCGGGGTTAATTTCTATTCCAATACATGAAAAAGATATTTTAAATTTTAACAAGGAAAAAGCCAAGATTGAAAACGTTAATACAGACATAAAATTCCTGGATTTGGAAAAGATTAAGGAAAAAGAATCTTCTCAATTAATAATTCAAGCTTATGATTCTTATCATAAGATTAAGAAATTTGATGAAGATAAAGAAACTAAAATATTAATGCAAAAAAAAGATTTCCAACAACCCCAAACAGCCTTAAATGAAAAATACTTTCCCCCATGCATTAAGACCGGATTAGCTGGAATGAGCGATGGGAAAAAAAGATTTTTATTTATTTTAATGAATTTTTTAAGGAATGTGGGCTATGATTATGATGAGATTAAAAATTTAGTTTTGGAATGGAATAAAAGAAATAAGGAGCCTTTACGTGAAAATTATATTATGTCTCAATTAAATTGGAATAAAAGACAAAAACAAAATATATTGCCACAAAACTGCCCTAAAGATAAAGAAAACTTGGGGAATAATGCAGATAACATTTATGTTGATCTCGGCATCTGCAATCCAGATAATTTATGTAAGTTAATTAAAAATCCTGTAAATTATACAATTAGAAAATCAAAACTTAAATTACACAATTAATCTTAATATTTCCTTAAAATTCTTATCATTTTGATTGTGTTTATATTTAATTAAAGATTTTAACATTTTTTCTTTATTGATTTTAAAACCTTTATCGATTAAAATGTTTTTTAGATTATTTGACATTATAAATTGTGCAAACTGAGTAATATTTTTCGGTTTATCACTTTTAAAACATCTCTCAAAATCTATCATAAATGCTTTATTATTTCTTATTATAATATGTTTAATTGGTTTATGCAGTTCTTTTTTATTAACATTTAACTTATCCATTATTCTGCATTGCCTTAAAACATCAATCAGAATTTTCTTAACTATGCCTTTTTTATTTTTGTTAATAAAATTAATTATAAAATCTCCTTTAATAAACTTATATCTGAAAGAACTTTTATTGTAACTAATTAATCTTGGACCTATACTATGTTTATTCAATACTTTTAACCATTTAACCTCATTTTTTATTCTATTACTTTGAGCTTTTTTTATAGCATATTCTTTATCTAAATATATTGTTCCGCGTTTGCCCTTTGTAAAATATCTCATATTAGAAACTTTTTTAAATCACTTAACCCTAATGTTAAAAATGAAAAAATGGGTGATTTATATAGTTATAGTTTTCATTCTTGCTTTAACAGTATATGCTTATTCTAAAAATAAAGGATTAGAATGGGTTGGTAATAATGCAGACTGGGGTAATGGTCAAATAGAAGATAATTCTTTAGCATTGTTATCTTTGAAATCAAATAACAATAATGTCGGAAATGGCTATGATATTATGCTACAAAGAATTGATTCTGGTGGTTGTTATCCTAATGGCAACTGTAATGTAAAGGATACTGCATTAGCTGCACTAGCCTTAAAACCTTTTAATTATGATATAAAACCTCTATTAGACTGGCTAGATTCTGTATTAACTAGAGCTTCTGTTACTAATTGGTATATTCAAATAAAAGCAGATAAGGCGGGAAATTGTTCAATAACCTATGATACAAATCAAGTTAAGAAAGTTTTTATTAATGGAACCAAAAAAATAAAAATAGACAATAAAGAAATAGATTGGATAGATGTTGAGAGGGATTTACAAGCTAATTTAGATCAGCCAATAGAACAAATAAAAGTTGACTGCACTCAAGTTAATGACCCAAGTATAATAATCTCTTTATTAAGAATAGTACAAGGAACAGATTTTTATATTATTCAGGAAACCCAATCTAGCATAGCTAACTTAGTAATAAATAATGCTTGTTACCCTTCTAGTTTAGGTGGAGAATGTAATGAAGAATCTTCTTTTTATGCTGCATATGCTTTAAAGAAATTAAATCAAGATGTTAAAATTATTCCTTATTTATTAGATAAAGTAGATAATAATTTAGAAAATGCAATGCTTTATACAATAACGAATGACCAAAAATATTCTGATAATTTAATTAATACACAAAATCCTTTAGGTTATTGGGATAATGAAGATATTTATGTAACTTCTTTTGCTATTAATGCTTTGAAAAATACAAAATATAAAGATCAGATGGGAAATGCAACAGAATGGCTTAAATCAAAACAAATAACAAATGATTTAGCTAATGAAGGATCTTTCGGAAGCGTTAGAGATACAGGCGCTGCTTTATATTTAGCTTTAACAGATGTTTCTGCCCAACCCGGAATTCCAGGCGGTCAAATTTGCGGAAATAATGTAAAGGAATTAGGTGAGCAATGTGATGATGGTAATTTAGTAAGTGGAGATGGCTGTAGTTTAACTTGTCAAAACGAATTAAATCAAACAATTAGTGGCTGTAGTTCTGACTTAAATTGTAATGTTAATGAATTTTGTGATACATTTACAAAACAATGTAAACTTAGATCATTAGATAAATGTGGAGATGGTTTCTGTGGCTCAACTGAAGATTCAAGTAATTGCCCTCTTGATTGTGAATTAAGTGGAGGAACTCCGTCAGAAGAAACACCACCAGAAGCACCAACTGAAGAAAAAAGTAATGTGTGGTTATGGATAATTATTATTGTGATTGTACTGGGTTTAGGGATTGGGGGATACTTTGGTTATAAAAAATTCTTTGGAAATAAGGGTTTGGGACCAAAAAGACCACCATATTTCCCAGAAGAGCAATCAAGAAAAGAGATAAAAGAAAATTATGTTCCAAGACAAAGGTTTTCAAAAAGAACTAATATAGATGAGAATTTAGAACATGAACTAGACAAATCAATAAAAGAAACCGAAAAACTTTTAAGAAAATAATGAAAAAAATATTAATTTTATTGTTATTTTTATTGCCGATTGTCAATGCACAAGACATCACAATTTCACTTTCTAAAGACAATTATTTTCAGCAAGAAACATTACAAGCAGAGGTTTTTATTAATTTAACATTAGCAGAAGAAATAACAGCTTCAAATTTCGGTTTGATTGATAAAGAAAATAAAACAATTCCTATACCATTATTTTTAGAAGAAATCTCCAATAATCATTATTTTATTTATTTTAATGTTCCTAAATTAAATAATGGAACTTATTTTTTTTTAGTTAAAGATGTAAAATATACAGATACAACATTAAAAAAAATCTCTAAATCTCAGGAATTTTATTTAAACAATATAAGCTCAATTTCAATCTTACCTGCAATATTAAACAGAGTAAACTCAACCAATCTAAAAATAATGAATCATGGTTCACTAATAAATGTTACTATAAAAGCTTCAGAAATTAATTTAAATAAAAATTTATTATTACAAAATGAATTTAACACGAACTTAGAAATTCCAAAAAACATTGATAATTTTAACATAAGGATAGATTATGGAGATAGATTTTATTTAATTCCTGTAATTCCATATCAAGAAACTTTTAATGAAATAAGATCCTTGATTATTCCTAAGAATGCATTTATTTTATTAAATTCTACTTTAGGAAATTATTTTAATAATAAGATTACTTTAACAAAGGATTCTTCACCAAACGGCCCATTTTATATAAAAAACACTTTAAACTTACCAATAGATAACATAGAATTTAATTTAACAGGAAATTTAAATGAAATAGCCAGATTAAATTTAAATCATATTGATGAAATAAAAGCTAATGAAGCCTTAGAACAATATATATGGATAAATGAGAATCAAAATCCAAGTAAATTAAAGTACTCCGGTAATATTGAAGTAAGACGCAATGGAGAATTATTAGCATTTATACCATTAGAAATTGAGTTTGAATTTATTGAAATTAAAATTGAAGGAAATTTAACTAAAGAAAACAAAATGAATTTTAATAAAACAACTAACTTTACTAAAGAACAACCAGTTGGAGAAGAACAAAATAAAAACTTGATTATCTTTTTTGTGTTATTAATTTTAATAGTAATTATAGTTTTATTTTATTTTATATTTAAAAAACAAAAAGGAAAAGACGATTATGAAGAGTTTCTGAAATCAAAATAATTATTTATTTTCTTGTTTCTTTTTCATAATCATGTTTTCAGCTTGAAGATTCTTTACAACCATATCATATTCATGTAATCTTGCCAATAAATCATTTAAAAATCCTCCAAAATTCATGGCATCAAATTTTAATTCCTCAGGTTCTAATATTTCAATTGAACTAGGCATATATTCAAAACAGAAAACCGTTATTGCATTAATATCATCGAATTTTAACTCTATCTCACTAAAAACACTCCAAAAACCAGCCATTTTATCCTTTAATTCAACACTTTCAAATATTTCTGATTTACTAATTTCAAAATTTTCCTTTACCTTATCTATAACTTTTTTCATTACTTCTTCAATATGCTCCTTTGGAAATCCAGCTACTTCAATAACAACTCTAGCGAATATCTTTGTCATAATATTTTGCATTTGACTAAATTTATAAACCTTTTCTAAACAAAATAAAAATTATAATTAATGTTAAGGTTATAATTATAATATAACTAGCGGAATTTTTAGCCTTTATATCACTAGATTCATATATTATCTTACCTTGAATTTTATTTCCCCCGGTATAATTATCTATAGAATCATCTTCATTTTCTATATTATTCTTAGTTGCTATAGATTTGCTTAAGCTTTTAGTTTCAACTTTTTTATTACATAGATTATTATTAAAACCATAGACTTCTAATTTTTCTTCATCTTTTACATTTAAACCTTCCACAATTAAATTATAAGTTCCTTCCTCATATTTATTATTACAATTCGAGTCTAATACCAAAGGAATATTTATTGTATAGTTTTGTTCTTTACCATAAATATTAAAATTAGTTACTCTACTTATTCTTTTATTATCCTTCTCAACCCATGCCTCAATTACATTCTTACTTGTATTTCCTTTATATATCTCAAGTCTAATTTCAAATTGATCTCCAAAACTTACACTATTATCATTTCCGGTATAAACTTTATTTATCCTAATCGAACTAATTCCTTTGTCAAAATTATCTTCATCAATGTTTTCTTTCGATGGACTCGGGTTTAATAGTTTCCAGGAATTTTGTATTTTTTGCCACGACAAACCTTCTCTTGAATTGCTATAGCTAACTTCATCTATTAATGAATCATTATAATAAAGATTGATAGTATCTTGATCATTGTTTAATAAACCTGAAAAACCATTCATATAAACTACTAAAAATCCATTTGGTTGTATTATTGTTGAAGTTGTATGCGTATTATCTATAATTATTTTATGCCCCTTAATATCTTTAAAATATAGTCCATTAAGATCTAAGGTTTTTTCTCCAGGATTATAAATCTCAATAAACTCTCCTTCAGGCATAGACGCATCATCATTACCCATAGGATCTGGCAATAATTCATTTATTCTTAATTTTGTATAATTTTGATCAAATTTTTCCGGCAGAATTATAATTAATTTAGACTCTAGGTTATTTTCCAAATCAATATCATTACAATTTGGAAATATCTCTCCCTTTATTAAATAAACCCCATCATCTAGGTTTGGACTTAAGTAAGGGGTGGTGTGTTTATTAGTTATTTCTTGAGAATAATTATCATAGCTTTTTATTAAATTTCCATTCATATCTTCTATCGTTCTTATTAAGATTACATTAGTTTTATTCCCATCTATTCTTTCAATTAAGTATCTAAATTTAAAATCTGTTTTATTCTCAAAAATATTATTTGATAGAGTCTCAACTTTCCAATCGCAATTATTTGTTGAAGCATAAACAGTTACTGGAGTAATTAAAATTAATATTAAAATAATTTTAATCATTTTATTAAATCTTCAAATTTTAATCCTTTTTCTTGTAAAAATTCTAATGATGCAATTAAACTACCATTTTTTGTTTTTTCTAACTTATTTGGATGTATAAAATACCAGCCAATATTATTAAATCTTACACCAATTAACGGCTCTGCACCAAATTTTTTAGAAAAATCTAATAACTCTTTTATTTGTTCAGGTTCTAAATATTTAGCTTTAGTTTTTATTGATTTACATTCAATTGCAAGATATCTTTTTCCATTTCCCACTAAAATATCTGGACTTGGTAATGGTGTTGAACCTGATCCTGGAGCTCTAAAACCAGCAAAATTATTCTCCCAGAACATAGACAATAATTCTCTTTCTGCCCTACTTCCTTTAGCTTTTGAACTCATCGATATTAAGAATAACTATATAAATAAAAACCTTTTGTTATAAATCTCTTGATTGTACTGTGGCTCTTTTATTTTCTTCAGCCCTTTTAACGGCTTCAGCAATTAAACTCTCAACCTTTTCACTTAATCTTTTTCCAAAATCTTCTGACATATTTCTTACTTTATTCTTTCCATACTTTAATACAATTTCCTTTAACCTGCTTCTTACAATCAATAAATCAGACATAAGAATAAA
>JBBSWY010000091.1:0-4312 GCA_038046045.1 Nanobdellota archaeon | reverse complement strand
TAATTTTTCATCATAGGGAATAAAATTACATCTTTAATTGAATTACTTCCTGTAAGCACCATAGTTAATCTATCTGTTCCAATTCCAACACCGCCCGTAGGTGGCATTCCCTGTTCTATTGCTTTAATAAAATCCTCATCCATGGGGTTAGCATCCTCTACCCCTTCTTTTAATTCTTTAGCTTGTTCCTCTAGTAATTTCCTTTGTATTATAGGATCATTTAATTCAGAATAACCATTACTTATTTCAAATCCACCAATAAATAATTCAAATCTTTCTATTAAACTAGAATCTTTTCTGCTCCACTTACATAAAGGGGTGGTTTCTCTTGGATGTTCTGTTATAAATACGGGTTGAATTAATTTTGGTTCTGCAAAATGCTCGAATAATAATTGAATCATCCAACCACGCGTTAAAATTCCCCTATGCTCTAGTTTATATTTTTCTTTTAATTTGAACAACCCCTTATCGTTTAATTTATTAACGTCAATATTCCCAAATTTCTTAATCGCTTCTTTCACAGTCATTACTTTAAACGGTGTTTTTAAATTAATTTTATTTCCCATAAAATTTACTTCATTTTTATTTCCAATTGCTTTAACAGTATTTGAAATTATTTCTTCAGTTAACTTCATCATATCGTGATAGTCGGCATAAGCTTGATAAAATTCAATCATACTAAATTCAGGATTATGTGTGCTATCAATACTTTCATTTCTAAAATCCTTGTTTAATTCGTAAACTTTATCAAATCCACCAACAATTAACCTTTTTAAATAAAGTTCATCAGAAATTCTCAAATAAGCATCTCTTTTTAAATCATTTACATATGTTTTAAACGGTTTTGCATTTGCTCCACCATAAACTGGTTGTATTATTGGTGTATCAACTTCAATATAATCGTGTTTGTTTAATGTTTCCCTAATAGAATTAACAATTTTAAACTTTTTAATAAATATTTCTTTAACTTCCGGGTTAACTATTAAATCAACATACCTTTTTCTATAACGTTCTTCAATATCTTTTAAACCATGCCATTTATCTGGTAAAGGTCTTAAGGATTTGGTTAATAACTCGAGTTTTTTAACTGATATTGTAATTTCACTAGCTTTTGTTCTAAATACATTTCCAGAAATTCCTATTATATCTCCTAAATCTAATAAATTAAATAATTCAAATTCTTTTTTGCCAAGTTCTTTTTCATTAATAAAAAACTGAATTTTTCCATGAGAATCCTGTATATGACCAAATGCAATTTTACCCATCGGTCTCATGCTTGTTACTCTTCCAGCTAATATTACCTTGTCATTGCTTTTACCTTCTTTTTTTAATTTGGAATATTTACTAAGAATTTCAGTTGAGAAATTTTTAACCTCAAATTTATAAGGATAAGGATTTACCCCAAGTCTCTTTATTTTTTCTAATTTCTCTAATCTCTGCTTTATTAGCTGTTCTTCTGGTTGCATTTTTAATTATATTAAATTAGGATTATTTAAAACTTTTCTTATTTAAACTTATTACCCTATAATTTAAATTCCCATATTTAACATTTACCTCTTCTTTTATATTAAGTTTGTATAGTTTAGTATATTTATTAATCAATTCAAGCTTCGGAGTTAATAATATCATCTTTCCATCTTTCTTTAATATATTATTCGCTTGATTAAATAATTCACGGGTTAATTTATCTATAAAATTAACACTTTTTGTCTTGCTTGGAAATAAAGGCTTTGTAATAATTAAATCAACTGAATTTTTCTTGAATAATTTACCGAGCCAGATTAAATCTTTTTCATATAAATTAACTTTAACTTTTGCAATCTTACTATTAATGCTCGCGTTTTTTACATCCGGGCTTAACCCATATAATTTCTTTCCACCTAATAAAGCAGCTTCAATTAATATTATTCCATCTTGACAAAAAGGATCTAGTAAAATTTTATTTTTATCATAACTAGCAATTTTAAGCAAAGAAAAAGCCAGTGCTGCATTTAAAGAATCTTTACTTGCTCTTACTCTATAATCTCTTTTTGCTAAATTTATAGGATTTTTACCAAAGAAACAATAATCATTAATGATATCAGCATAAAAAATATTTTCTGGATCATCTAAATCAACTTTATTCCCTTTATTATAAATTATTTCTCCAACATTTTGTCTGATTTCTTGGGAATTAAAAATATGTTCACCTATTCTTGAACAATCTACCCTAAAACTGCCTTTAAATTTTAAATTAATCTTTTTAATATTATTATAAATTTCTTGCTCATCTTTAAATTTAAAATGTGCAATGTAATTATAAACGATTAAAGCACTTTTTAATTTTTTTTCTTTGCTAAATAAAACTCTTCCAGGAATTATTATTTTACCATTGCTTTCTTTTGCTAATACATTTTCTAGACCAATTAAGGTTGTTGCAATTTTCATTTTAGAATTTTTGGATATAAATTAACATCCATAAAAACCTTGTTTACTTTCACTATTTTACCTTTATCGTTATTTTTAATGTATTCATGATTAACTAAGGAATTTCCCAAACAAATTAATTCATTTTTCAAAGTCATTATTGCAGCAGTTTCATTTTCATCAAAATTATTATATTTGCTAATTCCAGGAATAGACAAATCTGCCCCGTGACATAAAGTTGAAACACAAGAATCATGAACCCATATTTTTGGTAAGTGTTCTACAGCCCGTTCTATAGGCAATATAACTTCTCTAATATATTCTTCTTTTCCATTTTTATAAAATTCATAACTATCTTTTAGGTCATGTAATGTTTTCCAGTTTTTATCATTGAACTTAGCTACCTTTGTTCTTACTAATTGAGACATATGAGCTTGTGTTTTTAATTTTAAACCGAAATCATGACAAAATTTTCTAACATAAAATCCCGCTTCTGAACCAATCTTGAATAAAACATCTTTACCATTAATCTCTAAAATTTTCAAATAATAAATCTCCCTAGTTCTTAACTCACGTTTTACAGCGCTTCTTATTGGAGGCAGTTGCTTAATTTTTCCTACGAGTTCATCAGCTGTTTTACGAATTAAATCTTCATTAATATCTTTATGTAAATGCATCATTCCAACATATTCTTTTCCCGATTTTAGTAAAAACTGTACTATTCTCGTTGCTCTCCCTAATGCAATCGGTAAAACACCTGTCACTTTGGGATTTCGTTAATATTTTTCTAACGTCCCACTATGACCGCTTTTATCAATGCCTAGGATTCTTTGCACATAATCTGAAACTTGATGTGAACCCGGTCCAGAAGGTTTGTTTAAATTAATAATCCCATAATTAATTAATTCCCTCACGTCTCTTTTATCTGGATTCTCCCCGTAACTCCAATTTGTTTCAGATTCTTTTTTAATAAATAATTCACGTTTTACTTTTTCAAAGGGTAATAGCTCTTCCATAAAATTGAATTAGCTTATTAATTTATAAATCATTTCTTTAATAGAATTAAACTTTTCTTTATTTATTCTTCCAATTATCAATTTTATGAACTTTTTATTGATGCTAAATACCCTGTCTGCCTTTATCTTACTATCTTTAACCAATTTCCCTTTTTCTAAATCTGCATTACTCAACAATATGGCATAATCCCTGACATTTAAATTTGTAGTTAATGGTACTACCAAGATATCATCAAATTTTTTATTGTAATCATTGTTCGAAATTATAATTGAAGGCCTCACTTTTTCACCTTCCAAATTGCTAAAAGGAAAAGGAGTTAAGATAATATCTCTTTGTTCCATAAAAATCACTTCTTTTTAAGATAAATGTTCCAGATTTTATCATATTCATTGTCCCATAAATCTTTTAAGGATAACTCACTCAACTTTAATAAATCCTTAAAGTCATCTTTTACTTTACTTTCTATCATTTCTGTTTTTTCAATCATAATTCTTTTACCTTTTTGTATTAAAATTAAACTATCGCCAATATTAATATTTGCAGATTCTCTTACATCTACAGGCAAGGCTATTTGTCCCTTATCACTTACCTTTATGGTTTTGATTATAGTTTCCATAAAATTGTAAGAATTTTCTTACTTATAAATCTTTTGGTTATAATTCTTATTTTTTGCCTGTACTTCCAATAATTCCAGAAATCTTTTGTTCCTGTGTTGGTTTTGTCTTATCTATAAATGATCTGGATTTTCTTTCTGTTTTACTTAATTTTTCATGCTCAAGAACATCCTTCTTTTCTTTTTCTTGTTCTTCAACTTTAGTTTCTTCTTTCTTAGATTCTTCTGGTAATTTAATTTCCTCTTTCTTTGTTTTTTCTTTTTCTATTTTAACTT
>JBBSWY010000090.1:0-2380 GCA_038046045.1 Nanobdellota archaeon | reverse complement strand
AATAAAAAACATTTAAAAGAAAAAAAATTTATTAAATCAATTTTGAATAAATATAAAATAAATAATTTCATTTTTTTAGAAGATTTTAATGATATTAAAAAATTGATTAATATATCTGATGTTGTTGTATACCCGACATTAGATATGAATGAGAAACAAGAGATTCCAATGATATTATTAGAATCTTTGTCTATGGAAAAACCAATAATAATAACAGATATGGTACCTTTAAATGAAATTTTAAAATCTAATTGCGGTAAAAAAATAAATAAAGGTGATTTTTATAAACTTTCCAAAGAAATATTAAACCTTAAAAATAATAAAAAACTAAGGTTAAAAATGGGGAAAAATGGTAGAAAAATGGTTATAAAATATTTTAATATCATTAACACAGCAAAGGAATATGAAAAATTATATTCTAGAATATAAGAACCCTTTTAAATTTATTTAAAATTATTAGATTATGAAAAAAAGTTTAAAGTTTTTATTAGTGTTTTATGTAATCCTGATTTTAGCTAAGATTTTATTAGTTACTTTAATACCAATGTCAACTGCATTTTCTGATGATTATCAATATTTAAAGATGGGAAGAAGCTTTTTTTTTGATCATAAGTTTAATGTTCATGGTATAGATAATATACAATTTTCTCCTTTATATCCAATACTAATTTCAATTTCATATATTTTTAAAGATTCAATTTATGTTTATTTTGCAATAAAAATAGTTAATTTATTACTATCATCTTTGATAATAATTCCAGCTTATTTATTAGCAAAGGAATTTTTATCTGAAAAAAATTCAAGAATTTTAACATTTATAATAGCACTATTGCCCACGGGTTTTAGTTATAATTCTTACATTTTAACAGAAAATTTATTTTATCCATTGTTTTTATTTTCAATCTATTTTATTTATAGATGTTTAATTTATGATAAAAAATTTGATATTATCCTAGCTGGTTTATTTACTGGTTTAGCTTTATTAACAAGAATACATGGGATAATTATTCTAGCAACATTAGGGATATTATTTGTTTTAGATTTATTCAGGAAAAAGATTAATTATAAATTAATATTAATAAGTTTGATTGCAGTTGTTTTATATTCTCCATGGTTAATCAGAAACTTAATTATTTTTAATTCTTTACCAAATACTTATTCTGGAAACCTTTATGCATTAGAAGCAAGTAATATTGTTTCAAGAGGGTCTATATTTTATTCTATTTACCCCTTTATAGCTTGGTTAATAACTTATTCTGGTGCATTATTCTTGTCTTCATTAGTTATATTTCCTTTATTTTTATTTTACAAGTCCAAAGATAATAAATTGAACAAATTCAGATTATTAAGTTTTATAAGTATAATTGTAACATTATTAATTGCGGTTAATCATCATTTACGGGGTGAAAAATATTTCTATAAATTAAGTGATTGGATTTTTTTTTCTGGAAAATTAATAGGAAGGTATATTGATTTTCTTATTCCCTTAATTCTTATTATAGGTTTTATTGGTTTGATTAATTATAAAAATAATTTAAATAAAGACAATAAAAAATTACTTAATATCTCTATTTTATCAATTGTAATAATTTCTTCTGTACATTTTATCTCAAGATCCTTATTTTTACCAAATAATCCATCTTTAACTTGGATTGGAATAATAAAACAAATTATAGATTATATTTTTTATTCAAAAAACTTGTTTTATGTAGATAATTCAGTTATGCCTATGGTAAGTTTAGCCTCTTTGATAATTATTCCATTATTGTTAACCTTAATTATAATTTTTATTACAAAATTTTTTATTAAATTAAGATTAAGTAAAATTTTAATTTTAATTATTTTATTCTTGCTATCTATAAATTTAATTAATGTTGGTGTAAGTAGCTATAATGCTAAAACGTGGTACGAAACACCACAAGTTCAATTATCTTTATGGCTTAATAACTACGATAAAGATAAAATATCAAATATATTGATAGATCAAAGAGATTTTGGTGATCTAAAAAAAGATAATCAAAAAATGCTTTATGTTAATGCAGAAAAAAGTAAGTATACTATTATTGGACATTGGTTAAATGATAATATTTTTATTGATGATGTTAATAAATTAAAAAACATAGACTATATTATATCTAGAGATAAAAATTTAGGTTTTAATATAATAAAAAAAAGTGAAAATGGGATTTATATCTATAAAGTTAAGTAGAAATTATTATTTAGAAAATTCTCTTTTCTTTTGTAAATAAAGCATTTCTTCTTGTATTTTTCTATTTGCTCCTATTGTATCTGCAACAAATGCTAAAACAATAATTTGAAATCCTATAATTAATAATATGGCTGATAATATTAAAGATTGAACATGACCTTTATCTCCCAT
>JBBSWY010000089.1:0-1085 GCA_038046045.1 Nanobdellota archaeon | reverse complement strand
TTTTTCTCCTCCTTTAAATAAAACTTCTTATTGTGATTATAATAAAAATAATTTAATTTGTGAATCTTTTCCGGGAATAGAAAGTGTTGGAATCGGTGGATTTTTGCTTAATGTATCAAAAAATTATACTAATACCGGAATAAACTTAGTGGAATTAGCGCAACCAGGAAATGGGGGTGTTGATTTTAATTGGGATTTTGCAAATCCATTTAATTTTTGTAATATTAAAGTAGAGGTTGCAGATTCTTCTTCGGATATTTTTGGATACACTATTGTAAAGAATGTTAGTGTGGGCAATAAAACAGTTTGGATTGAGAGATTGAATAATTCAAATCAAGTTTGTGTAAAAGATATTCCTGGAGAAATTTTAATTAGTGATTTTAGTAATAAATGTAATAAAAATGATGAGGTTTTAATTTTCTGCCCGTCTGGAATTAACTCATCTTATAATTGTCAAATTGAACAGTCTGGAAATTTTTCTTGGTTTAAAGTTTGGCCATTAAATCATTCTGCAGTTAAAGAAATGATTAGTTTAGTAACAAGTGTATATAATTTATCTAATATGTCTAATGTATCTGTGTCTAATGTATCCAATATATCTAATGTTTTGGAAGAAGAGGAATGTATTTCAGATTGGACTTGCACTGACTTTGGAAAATGTGCTGACAGAACTAAAAAAAGAATCTGCACTGATTTAAATAGCTGTGAAATTGAAACAAACAAACCAAGTGAAACTCAGGAATGTAAAAAGGGAATTTCTCCTCTAATTATTGCTCTTGTTGTTGCTGGACTTTTATTAATTATTTTCTTAATTTGGTATTTTATAAAAAGAAAAAAATCTGAAGAAGAACCTTCAGAAACTCCGGTCCACCATCAAACTCCGCCTCCAAGAAGTCCGCCTGCTTCAACAAATATTCATACTCCGAGATTGCAAAACCCCCAAACATATTTAGCTCCTCAGCGTTAAATTATTAATAAAGAACATATTAATAAATTAATAGAGAGAATGCTTTAAATGGTAACAATTAATATGTCCATTCATTCGTCAACAGGAGTTTGCCAAATGAAAGAGGAAATATAATTAT
>JBBSWY010000088.1:0-11695 GCA_038046045.1 Nanobdellota archaeon | reverse complement strand
TATTATGCTTGATAAACTAGCAACAGAATTAAAAATAAGAGGATTTAGTCAAAAAACAGTTGAATCTTATTTGTTACATAATAAACAGTTTCTTGATTTTGTAAAAAAAGAACCAATGCAGATAGAAGAGCAGGATGTTAAAAATTATATGGCATACTTGATGTCCGAAAAACAATACAAGCCAAGAAGCATGAGTTTAGCATTAAGTTCTTTGAAATTTTTCTATGAAAATATTCTAAACAAAAACATAATGGGAAAAATTAAAACTCCAAAATTAGACAAGAAAATCCCCGTAGTTTTAACGAATGAGGAGGTTAAGTCCTTATTAAATGCAATTGAAAATCCGAAACATAAAATATTAATTTCTTTGATGTTATCTTCTGGTTTAAGGGTAAGTGAGGCAGTTTCAATGAAAATGGAAGATATTAACTTCGAGGAAAAAACCCTAACAGTAAGATCTGGAAAGGGAAAAAAAGACAGATTAACAATTATCTCAACTAAATTAGTAGATGATATAAAAGAATATTTAAAAGAAAATAAAAAAGAAAACAACCCTTACTTATTTCCCGTAAGAGATACGCACGTTACAATTAAACTTGCACAAAAAGTTATAAAACAATCTGCGAGAAAAGCAAATTTAAGCAAAAGAATTTATTGTCATGCCTTAAGATCAACATTTGCAACCAACTTGATGAATTCTGGAGTTAATTTACGTTTTATACAGGCATTATTGGGTCACGCTAATCTCAGTACGACAGAATTGTATACTCGAGTTACAACAGAAGAATTAAAAAAAATAAAAAATCCTTTAGACGGTATTTAGTATTTCTTAGTAATCATATTCGAGAAAATTAAGTTTCAATAGATTTATATACTAGTTTGTCATCACACTATCGACGAGATTTATAATTTAAGGAGGTGCATTTCAATGGGTAAAGTAATCTTAAAAAATGCCATCAAACGTAGAAAAGGATTCTCGTTTAAGTAAAAGCTTAATGAGCCTTAGATTTATACTACGTTGATGGAAAAGGAAATGTCTGCGAAGCTATGATGGCTCGTGGAAAAAGAAAGAGAAGATAAAAACTTCTCTTTTTTATTTTTTAAATTAATAATCTTAATTCTATTATTATAAAAATTCCTAAAGTATTAAGAATATAAGATAACATAAAGAAATTTATCGAGGATATTTTTGAAAATGCAAGTAATGAAATACCAATTTCGTCCGGCAAGGGAGACGCAATAATAAAACCCGCTAGAACAGGAATCAAATAAGCTTTTATTATTCTAGGCAATTTTTTATCAACCCAAAGAATTATCTTTTCATTTTTTAAATTTTTAATTTCATCGCTAAATTGGAATTTTAATAATTTAAATATTGTAAAATCACTTAAAAAAGCACCAACTCCTCCTATCAATGCCAATAAAATTGCATTGTAATTATTCGAGAGTATAAGAAATATAGCAACTGCAAAGGGTGATGTAAACCCATAAGAAAATAATATCCCGGCGAAAAAAGCACCAACATAACCAAGATTAATTAATAAATCATAAGGTGGATCATAACTCAGTGTTCCTTTATAAAAATAATACGCCCCGATAATTGCGATTAAAAATAATAGTAATTTTGGATATTTTATTTTCATTTTATCTAAAATCTTTGTGAATAACCATCTACAGTTTTATATGTCATTAGATAATTCTCGCTATACCCTCTATTCTTGAAACTATTAACCAAATCACTAAATTTTTTAAAGAACTTGACTAATTTCTCTTCTAGTTCTTCTAAATCATCTGCAAATCTTATAATAACTAGATCCTCCATAACATTATAACTATCTTCAGATTTATTTTTACCTTTAACATGATCTCTTATAAAGTTAATTAAACTTCTAGTCATTTCATCATACTTAGTTATTTTAAATTCTTTTTTCAAGAAATCTTTTTCACCGTTAACATCAATAACAGCATGCAAAATAAAACTATCATTGTTTCTATTATAATTGTTTATCTTAAGTTCATTTAGTTTAATCATTAAATTTTTCATATTGTTATTAGATAAACTCCTATTAACATTATTAAAGATGCTATAAACTTCTTAAATAAAAACCTTTCGTGGAAGATAGCACCACCAAGCAGTACAACAAATAACACGCTAGTTCTCTTTACAGGCTCAACAAGGAAAGCAGAAGCCAGACTAACACCTTGGTATAGTGCTAATCTGCTTAAAATTACTAAAACTGCGATAATTAAAATCATGAAACCATTTATCTGGAATCCTTTATTTATTTCCTTAAAGCCTTTATGAAAAACGCTAATTAAAATGCAGTAATTAATTGCTAAAAATGTGCTTAATAAAAATAAATATGAAACAGGATCAGCTAAATTGCTTTTTAAAAAATATCTGTCAACAATAGAGGATAATCCGTTCAAGATTAATGCAATAAAGATATAATGGATGTAACGAGATTTTATTATATTTTTTATCGGGGCAAGAAAATCATGTTCCTTGCCTTGTAACACATAAGTTCCAATAATAACAAAAAATATTCCAAAAACCTGCAAATTTGTAGCATGTTCTTTCAAAAATAACAATGAAAAAATCAAAATAAATATAGGACCAAATGAAAGAAAAGGACTTACTAGGCTTACTTCCATATGACGTATAGCCTTGCTCACCAATAAAAATGAAGCTGCAGCAATCCACGAATTAAAATACATTAATAATAATAAACTTACAGAAAGCCTGTCAAAATTTAAATACGGCAGAAAGATTAACGAGATAATAAAGATTGCAATTGATAACACAGCAGAGAATTGCATCGCATGTTCTTTCTTCAATACCTTTTTCTCGAGAATCGTTTCTATTGAAATAAAAACAGCAGAAGCAAGTGCAAACCAAAACCAATTCATAGTCTTAATGTTATTCTTTATTATTTAAAAGTTTCCAATAGTTTTTTAAATATTATAATTAAGACTTGATTTAAGGGCCCGTAGCTCAGGCTGGTAGAGCACTTGTCTTAACAGAGTGAAGCTCTTAAACCTTGGAGTCACCAAGGGGTCGTGGGTTCAAATCCCATCGGGCCCGTTTATTTTTAACAAGATTTATAAATTTTTAGTAATTCTTTTTATTATGAGCATTGGAACTAATGAAACTGTAAAATTAAGTTTAACAGATAGAGTTTTCGAAAGTACAAAAAATAATTGGTATATTTTTAGATTATCAAGGATTTATGTAAAAGAGGCTTTTTTAGCGATGACTCTTAATGAAGGGATAGAAACAAGATATGAATTAAAAGTACAAAAAAATAAAACTCTTTCTAAATTTAATAGCAAATTTAAAAATAATTCTTTACAAATGACCATGCCGATGTATTTTTCGGGATTATTTGGACATTTAAGCAGGCCATTATATTATGTTGGGCTTACTTTATTAACACAGGATTAATAAGATTTATATTATTATTGATATTCTTTTCGTTAATGTATAGCATCGATAACTGGGTGAACCAAATTCTACAAGACAATAATTCTCTGATACTTGTCGAGGGAAAAAGAGACATTAAGGCACTAAATAAATTAGGAATAATCAATGTTAGTTCTATAGATAGACCTATTTACTCATTAATTGAAAACATAACAAGAAAAAACAAGCGAGTAATAATATTGACAGATTTTGATAGAACAGGAAGAAAGCTTTATTTTAGTATTAAACATGAATTACAGAGAAATGGAATTAAAATTAATGATAAATACAGAAAATATTTATCAAGATGCAAGATAACGCATATAGAGGGATTATTTACTTATTATAAAAATAATTCTAAAGAAGTTCTTTAATTTTTTCAATATATTCAGCGACTTTATTTCCCTGTTCTGTTAATGCAATGTTTTTTATTCTTCCATGTTTTTCAAAACTAACTAATCTTGCTCTTTCCATCTCTTGTAATATCTTAACAGCATGAGAATAAGTACAATCAACTTCCTTAGCTAAAATACTTCCGTAACTAGGTTTTTTTGTATTCCTTCTTAAAGCTACGAGAATTAAGGCTGGTTTTTTTCTGAAAAATACTTCAAACATTGTTTCTAGTTTTTTAGCCAATTTATTTAACCCCGATTAACAAAGAAAATTTACTCATATTTAAATGTTTCTCTTGAAAATATATATCCGAAGACAATATACCGTAATCTTTATATAATAATATTCATTAATGAAGTTATGCTTGATATAAATTTAATCAGAACCAATCCAACATTAGTTAAAAAAAATTTGGAGAAGAGATTTCAGCACGAAAAAAAAGAATTTGTCGATAATGTTGTTAATTTAGATAAAAAATATCGTGAGGATCTGCAGGGATTAGAAAAATTAAGGCATGAAAAAAATGTTATTTCCCAAAAAATTAATTTGTTGAGAAAAGAGAACAAATCATTTCATAATGAATTAATGCGTGCACAGTCATTACCAAAAGAAATTTCTAAATTGGAAGATGAAGTTAACTTGATTAAACAAAGAATTAATGATTACTTGTTGAAATTACCAAATATTTTGCATGAAAAAGTTCCAATTGGTAAAGATGCAACTAAAAATAAAGTAATTAAGAAATGGGGCAAGCCGAAAAAAGTAAAATTTAAATTAAAAAATCATGTTGAACTTGCAGAATTTTTAGATGTTGCAGATTTTGAACAGGGAAGAGAAGTTTCAGGTAAAGGATTTAATTATCTAAAAGGAAAATTAGCAATATTGGATTTAGCATTGCAAAGATATGGCGTTGATTTTTTATTAAAATATAAATTTAAATTAATTATTCCACCTTTAATGCTAAGAAGAGAAGCATTAGCAGGTGCTGTTGATTTAAGCGCATTTGAAGAAGTTATTTACAAAGTAGAGAATGAAGATTTATATTTAATTGGAACAGGAGAACATTCTTTAGTTACTTACTTAAAAAATAGAACTCTGAAAAAAGAGGATCTTCCTGTAAAATTATGCGCAGTTACACCTTGTTTTAGAAAAGAAATTGGTGGACATGGCGTTGATATGAAAGGTTTATTCAGGATGCACCAGTTTAATAAAGTAGAGCAAGTAGTTTTCACAACACAAGAAAATTCATATAAAATTTTAGAGGAAATGCAAAAGATTACAGAAGAGTTTTTCAAAAGTTTAAAGATTCCCTACAGAGTAATTGAAATTTGCTCTGGTGATCTGGGAAATAAATTCGCAAAACAATATGATATAGAAGCTTGGATGCCTAGACAAAAAGAATACAACGAAGTTACCTCAGCTGGAAATTGTACGGATTATCAAGCTAGAAGATTAAACATAAAATATTTGGATGGTGAAGAAAAAAAATTTATGCATATCTTAAATAATACAATGGTTGCTACATCGAGAGCAATGGTAGCAATTCTAGAAAATTACCAGCAAAAAGATGGAAGTGTAAAAATCCCTAAGGTATTACAAAGGTATACCGGTTTTAAGGAAATTAAGCGCTAGGCATACAATTTTTACAGATTCCTTTTTTAGAACAATTTAAACATGTAATATTGCCGCAGAACTTGCATGGCTGACTTGCTAGATTTTTTCTACAAATACTGCAAACACCCAATTTATCCATAGAAATTAGTATTAAAATAAATTTATAAAGCTTCTTCCCAATATTCTAATTATGAAAATATTAGCAGCCGGTGATTTGCATGGAGATACTTCAGCAGCTAAAGCTCTCGCAAATAAAGCTGCAAAAGAAAAAGTTGATTTAGTTGTTTTAGCAGGAGATATAACGGGAGACGATGATTTGCTTCCAGGAGTTATCTCACCATTCCTAGACAAAAATAAAAAAGTATTATTTGTTCCGGGAAATCATGAAAGCATGGCAACCGCTGATTTTATTGCAGATTTTTATAGCATTACTAATTTACATGGTTATTCTGTTAAGTACGAAGATGTTGGAATATTCGGATGCTCCGGGAATAATATTGGCATAAATCAGATTTCAGAAGAAGAAATATTTTATTTATTAAAAAAAGGATTTGAAAAAATCAAGGACAGCAAGAAAAAAGTCATGGTAACACATGTTCACCCAAGTAATACAAAAATGGGAAAATTCGGTCATCCTTTGGTAAGAGAAGGTAGTAAAGGTATAAGAAAAGCAGTTAAACAATTTAAACCAGATATTTTAATTTGTAGCCATGTGCATGAAGCATCTGGAATAGAAGAAAAATTAGGAAAAACCAAAGTAATTAATGTTGGAAAAGAAGGAAAAATAATAGAAATATAAAAATAATATTAAAACAAGGGGCTAGATTTTATTTATTTAAGTAAAATGAATTAAGAAAATGATTCATCCAACTCAGATAATTTTTTAAGATGTGATTCTGCCCTATCAATAGCTTTTATGGCCTCCGTACAATAAATTTAGCCATATTTAATTTACCGCTTATAAGGCTTGGTTTAGACTTTTGATTTATTAATGAATCAATTGCTTTATTTAAATTTTTCACAGAATAATCAATTTCTGAAGCTAAATCAATCAGCTTCTGATTAACATTATTCTTAGCCATTCTCTTTATAGGATAATTAAACTATTTAAATTTAACGTTTAATTTTGCTAACTTAAATATTACAGAACCAAAAATAAGAATATTTATAAATAAGAATAACTTATTGTTATAATAATGACGGATATATCTAACACAGCTTATAATCACTTTATCTCAATTGAAGATATCCCTAAAGAAAAATTTTTTATTTTAATTAAACCGAAATTTAATAAAAAAATTATTACCAATTTAATTAATAAATATGGCTCTTTACAAAATGCATCCCATAAAATAAATGTGTCGTTTGTTTCTCTTTATAATTGGAGAAGAACAAACCAATACCCTTTTTCTTATCTGGTCTCTATATTAAAAAATTTGAATTGCAACACTTATCCAAAAATAAATGATAATCTCATTAATTTAAGATCGGGATTTAATTTAAAAGCTAACGGCGGAGGTATTAGTAGTCCAATTTATCCAAAATTACCTATAAAACTTTCGAAAGAATTGGTTAGAATAATTTCACATACTTTTGGAGATGGCTGTTTATCTAATACTAAAAGTCATTTGGAGTTAACTTATTATAATCAGTGTAGTGTTTTGAGAGAACAATTTAAGCAAGATATGAACAAAATTTTTGGAAAAATTAAATTTAAAGAGGGAATTAATAAAACTACTCCTTTTGTCAGAGTACCTGTACCAATACCCTTACTCCTATTAACAAAAATTAAGAATTTTAATAGCAAAACTTGCAGAGTCCCTTATTTTATTAAGAATTCCAGGAAGTATATTAAAAAGGAATTTTTAAAATCTTTTTTTGATGATGAGGGACATGTAAGGTATAAACCACCATATAGAAGAATAGAACTCACTCTATGCAATAAGCCATTTTTGTTAGATATAAAAAAATTGCTTGAAGAATTTAATATAAAAACAACCAAGGTATATTATAAACAACTTCGAGGATTTGATACATATACCGTTTACATAAGAAATTTTCATCATTTAAAGTCTTTTTACGAATTTATTAATTTTAATCATCCCCTTAAATTAAATAAATTAGAAAAAATAATGAAAAATCCAGGTAGAAAGCATTATACAAGGATCGAAGTTAAAAATAAAATATTAAAGTACTTAGAAAATAAAGATTTAACATCATCTGAACTAATGAAAATGCTAGATAGAAAAAGAGTTACAGTTAATCTTTGGTTATTACTATTAGAAAAAGAAGGAAAAATATATAGAAAAGAAATTAGAAAAATTAATAAAAACAATAGGGAAATCATTTGGGCAATAAAATGAGCAGTTATGAACTTTTGATCAGTGAAAAGCCAGATGCAGCACTAAAAATAGCAACAGCTCTAGCCGATGATAAACCTGTAAAAAAATTAAATAAAAAAGTTCCTTATTATGAAATATCTCATAAAGGTAAAAAATTAATTGTTGGTTGTGCTGTAGGTCATTTATTTGGGTTAAAGGAAACAGATGGAAAAGGATGGGTTTATCCGATAACAAATTACGACTGGGTTCCTATATATGAAGTAAACAAATTTGCTAAATACACAAAAGATTATATTAATACTTTTAAAAAATTGGTAAAGGAAGCAAAAGAGTTTACAATATGCACAGATTTTGATGACGAAGGAAGTTTACTGGGATATAATGTTCTAAGATTTATAGCCAAAAAAAATGATGCCCATAGAATGAAATTTAGTACATTAACAAAAAAAGATTTGATTGTTTCTTATGAAAATAGACTAAAAACATTAGATTTTGGACAAATTTATGCTGGAGAGACAAGGCATAATTTGGATTTTTTATGGGGAATTAATTTATCAAGAGCTTTAACATTATCAATGAAAAAAGCTAGTGGTGGATTTAAAGTTTTATCAATTGGAAGAATTCAAGGACCAACTTTAAATTTGATTGTTGAAAAAGAAAAAGAAATTTTGGCATTTAAACCGGTTTCTTATTGGCAAATTTCATTAACAGGATTAGTAGATAAAAAAGAAATTATTGCTTGGCATAAAACTAATGAATTTTGGAAGAAAGAAGAAGCTGGAAAAGTATTAAAGGATGTTAAAGGTAAAAAAGCTATTGTTCAGAATATTAAAGAATCTGAATTAACTCATGAAGCACCATTTCCATTTGATTTAACAACATTACAAATTGAAGCTTATAGAAATTTTGGAATAAATCCTAAAGAAAGCTTGGCAATTGCACAAAGTTTGTATGTTAATGGATTAATTAGTTACCCAAGAACAAGTTCACAGCAAATTCCAGATTCAATCGACATTAAGGAAATATTTACAAAATTACTTGATTCAAAATATAAAAGTTTAGTAAAAGAATTATTAAAAACAAAATTAATTCCTAATAATGGAAAGAAGACAGATCCTGCACACCCGGCAATAATTATAACCGGAGAATTACCGGAAAAATTAAAAGAACGCGAATTAAAAGTTTATGATTTAATTGCTAAGAGAACCTTTGCAACTTACGGTGAACCAGCTAAACGTAAGTCATTAAGTGTTGAAATTAATTGTAATAAGGAAAGTTTTATTGCAAAAGGTATTTTAACAACTTATCCTGGATGGCATAAATATTATTCTCCTTATGTTAAATTAGATGAAATTGAGTTACCCAAATTAGAAAAAGGACAAGAAATTTTAAAACCTAAATTTGAAATGTATGAAAAAGAAACTCAACCTCCAAGACGTTATTCTCCAGCATCATTAGTTAAAGAACTTGAATCAAGACATTTGGGAACAAAGGCTACAAGATCAAATATTATAGAGACTTTATACGATCGTCAATATATTATGGAACAAAGTATACAAGCTACCGAATTAGGAATTAGAACCATTGAAACTTTAGAAAAATATTCTCCCGAAATAATTGATGAAAAATTAACTCGTGAGTTCGAAGAAGAAACCGAATTGATACAAGAAGGGAAGAAAACAGAAGAAGAAATTGTTGAAAAAAATAAAATAATATTATTAAAAATATTAGAAAAATTCAAGAAACATGAATTAGATATTGGAAAGGAATTAGCAGAAGCAAATATAGAAACAAGAAACAAAGCAAGCATAATTGGTAAATGTCATAAATGTAAGGTTGGAGATTTAAGAATATTATATAATAAAAGATTTAAGAGTTATTTTGTTGCATGCAATAAATATCCTGATTGCAAAACAACTTTTTCTATGCCAAAATATGCATTGCCAAAACCAGGAGATATTTGTAAAGAATGTACTTATCCAAGATTAAAAATGATAAGGCAAGGAAAAAGACCATATGATTTTTGTATTAATCTAGAATGTCCTTCAAGAAAACGTTATTTAGAAGAGCATAAAAAATTGGATGAAAATAATAAAACTAAATAATTTTTATTCCGTCGTTTCCAATATCAAATAAATATTCAATTTCACTCGGTTTTTCTTTTATCATTTTTCTAGGATTTTTCTCCAACCTTATTATAATTCTTGAAAAATTTCTAGCTGTTTTTCCACCAACACTTTCTATTTTATTACTATTAAAATTTTTATAAACCTGGTTATTAAGAAAAACATTGATTCCTTTTTTATTCAATAACCTTAATGCCTTGAACATTTCAATAAATTTATCATTAGTTTCCTTGACATTATCCTTTAATTCATTCCTGTAATGTGAGCCAATTGTATCTATAATAATTAAATTAGTATTTTTGATATTGTCCAAATTATTTACAATCTTAATTTGCTCGTCAAAGTTACTTGCTTTGAATAATAATATATTTTTCAAACATTTTTCATAATATTCTTGAGATATTTGCTTGAATCTTTCAAAATTAAATCCGTTTTCCGTGTCAATAAAGATAACTTTGCTGAATTTGCTGAAATCACAAGCTAACATTAAAGCAAGAGTTGTTTTTCCAGTAGCCGCCTCACCATAAACTAGATTAATTCCGGAATTTAAATCAAAAAATTCATTCAACATAAGATTAAGTTATAATGAAAACTTAAAAATCCTCTTATTGCGCAAAGCTTCATCAACCGAAATATTTATATACAAGTTGTATATACAGAGAGTGTATACGAACATGGCAGATTTATTTGAAACTACAGTTGTATGTGATAAATGCAATAAAAAAACGAATAAACAGCAACTAGTTAAAAATGGATTTAGGATAAGAGCATGGGAATGTCCCAATTGTGGAAAAATATGGGAGCATCCGGCAGACAAACAAGCTCAAGATGATTTCCAAAAGCTTAAAGAGAAGGAATTCCAAGTTAAATTAAGAATGGTTGGTAATTCATATACAGTTTCAATACCTCGTGAAATAATTGAATTTGAAGAAGAGTTTAATCGTGAATTAAACGAGTTAATTTCATTATCGATGGAAGAACCAGGAAAGATTTCATTGTTTTTACATAAGAAGATGACAAGAATGTTTAGAAAACCAGAGATGGAAGAAGATGAAAGAAACTAAAGACATTAAATTAAAGGTAATGGAAGCTTTGCAGGAAGAAGCTTACAAAGGAATAGTTAGAATAGACTCTGAGACAATGCATTTAATCGGTGTTCACCCTGGTGATGTTATTCAGATTACAGGCGGAAGGGAAACTGTCGGTATAGTAGACAGAGCTTATCCTACTGATGTTGGCCAGAATGTTATAAGAATGGATGGAATTTTAAGAAGAAATGCAAAAACAAGCATTGGAGAATTTGTTAAAATAATCAAAGCAGATATCAAGGAAGCTAAAGATATTGTTATAGCACCAGCACAAAAAGGTGTAATGGTTAAAGCTGATCCTAGAATTTTTAAAAGAGCTTTATTGGGAAGAGCTGTTGTTAAAGGTGACATTGTTGCTCCTGGTGGAACAAAAACAAGACATAGGACAATGTCAGATTCTCCGTTTTTTGAAGAAGTATTTAGCATGTTTGAAGAAAGTTTTACAGCTGGATTTGGTTTATCCGGGTTAAGATTTATAGTTGTTAATACAAATCCTAAAAATGCAGTAATAATTACAGAAAATACAGAATTAACTTTAAACCCAAAGGCAGTTGAAATAAGTGATGAAAGAATACCAGAAGTTTCATATGAAGATATTGGTGGATTGAAGGAAGAAATTTCAAAAATAAGAGAAATGGTTGAGTTGCCATTAAAACATCCTGATTTATT
>JBBSWY010000087.1:0-1095 GCA_038046045.1 Nanobdellota archaeon | reverse complement strand
TTTACTCTAATAAGATTGGCGGCTTAACAATTGAGCATAAAATACAAAATTATCAGACAACAAGAATTCATAATTACAGAATTGAAACTGTATTCATGAAGATAAAAGATAGGGTCATAGATTTTAGAGGATTCAAAGCTTTGTGGTCTGCTCCAATTCTGATGACGGCAATAGTAATACAACACAATTTTATAGAAAATCATTCTACTACTGATGAAGTTCCTTCAGAAAGGGCAGGAGTTAATTTAGAATTAGGAGAGAATAGGTGGCTTGATTTAATCAAACTTGCACATCTTTAGATTTCTTTGCTGGTAAAAAGAAATTTAATGCTGGGGGTACGAGTGATAATAAAGGATATAATCCAACCAATTTACCTGTTAATGCTAAGAAAATTAAAATTGCTAATGATAATATCATGCTTATAGAGGCTATAATATCATTACCTCTACCAAATAATCTTGCAATCATTACAGAACCTATTATCATAAAAACATAAAGAAGAGCAAAATATATATCAACTAAGGAGTTAAAGTAAAGTGATAAAAGAACACCTAGAATAATTACAATACTTATCAATATTTGTCCTATTTTTTTATTTAATTCCCTTTTTCCAAATATCAGTCTACCAACTAAGATTGATGAAAGGAATAATTCAGTATCGGAAACTGAAAAAATAGATGTCATAATAAGAAGAGATAATAAAACGGTTATTGCAGTTGGAAGGTTACTTGACAAAAATTCAATAAATGCGTTATTTGGATCTGCTGTTGGAAGTTGTACTTGAATTTTTAATCCTAATGTAACCATTAAGATAGTCAATATTAGAAAAGCGAATCCAGCAATTATTATAGATTTTTTGGCAACTTTATCAGAATTGGCAGAATAAATGAGCTGATAAACATCGGTACCTCCCATAATAGCAAAGAAACCCAAAATAAATAACATTAGAAAATCTAAAGGCGGTATAATGTTCTGCGTATTCACAATTAATTGAGATATTGTAACATCCGATGGATTATAAAATATTAATAGAAGAATTAAGAGTACAGATAAACTTAATGCTTGAATTGCACTAGTGGTTAACACACTATTAAA
>JBBSWY010000086.1:0-2537 GCA_038046045.1 Nanobdellota archaeon | reverse complement strand
GCTTGAGCTTTTTTATGCTTAATATACATAATATTTTAAAATTGTTATAGTATTTAAACTTTTTTTATAATAAAAATTTCTTAAAATTATGGTCCAAATCAACAAATTTATTATCCATTGCCATTGAATTTACCTTATAATTAATTCTTTTTTAGAAGCTTTTTCTAGCGCTTGTGAAATTAAAACTTTTTCTAAATCAAGAATTCTTTTTACAATTAAACTATCATTATTTAATGTATAAAGCTTGGTTTTTCCAAATTTTCTTGTTATCTTAACTAAGTTATTTTTTTCTAATTCTGGCCAATATTTAAATAAAGCAGCCCTTGAAATATTTGCTCCCTCAATTATATCTTTCTTGCTTAAGTCAAAACCTTTATTTTCTATTAAAAAGTCTATAGTTTTAAACAAGGGCATTTCTCCTGTAAGTTGTAATAATAAGCTTTTTTCCATAACCTTATCAAAATAGTAAAGTATATAAATATTACTTTCATAGTCTTTTGTGGTGGACTTTGAATGTGGACGGATGATGAAATAAAAGGGAAGATATTACATAAATTAACTAGATTAGGAAAATTTAAGCATAGCCATACCTCTATAGACAATCTACCAAAAGGTTTTCCTTCTGACTTAAGAGGGAAAGTTAAAGATTTAGTAAAAGAATTAAAAAAAGACGGAATTTTATTAAGTAAACCAACTAGTTATGGAGAAGAAGCTTCAATTAATATAGAAAAGAAAGAAAAAATTATGTATTATATTGATATGTTCTTAAATAAGAAATAAATTTATAATAAAAATTTCTTAGAATTATGATCTAAATCAACAAATTCATCTGCAGTTTCTTTTAATCTAGAACTAGCACTTCTTCCAAAAGCCATTACCTCTACCCTGCATCCTAAAGCTTTTTGTAAGTGTTCTATAAGTTCTTTAAAATCACCATCTCCAGAAACAAGAATTACTGTATCTAGTTTTGGTGCAAGTTCAATACAGTCCATTGCTATTCCAATATCCCAGTCTCCTTTTTTCATTCCGCCATAAAATATTTGTAGTTCTTTAGCTTTAATCTCAAAACCAATATTTTCAAGAGCATCAAAAAAACTCTTTTCCTTTAATTCCTGAGCTTCAATAACATATGCAATAGCTCTTATTAAATTACGTCCTTTAACAGCTTCTTGTAATATAGATTTAAAATTAACCTTGGCTTTATATAAGTTTTTTGCTGAATAATACATATTCTGGACGTCAACAAAAACACCGACTCTCTGCTGCTTATTTATTCTTATTACCATTAATATTAAGCATAGTAAGTAATTTAAATAGATTTTGGTAGCTTAAAATAGTAAGGTTTATATATTATAACGTAATATTACGTAATATGGAAATTATAGCAAAGGTAAGTAAAGGGAGTAAGATGGACCAAATTTATTTACCAAAAAACAGATTTGGATTAAATCCAGGTAGCTATGTCTTAGTTAAAGAAACAATACCAAGAGACGAAGGAAGGCTAATCTTCCATAATGTTAAAAAAATAGAAAAGATAAAGATAATAATAATTAAAGAGTTGTTTAATGCATTAAATAAATACAATTTTGATAACATAATTGTTACAGGATCATTTTTAGACAATGGATTTAACTTTAATGATATAGATATAATCTTAATTAGAGATCAAAATATAAATATAAGCAAAATTAAAGACGAGCTTAAGGAAATGGGGATTGAGTCGCATTTGATTTTAATAGATAACCAGTCATTATTAAAGGGGATATCTACTGACCCTCTATTTCAAACAATGTTAAGCAATTATATAAGCAAAAAAAGATTTATTTATAATATAAAACCAGAAATCAAATATAAATTACTAGATTTACATTTATTAAAAAGTGAACTGCTTGTTGGAAATTTTGATATTTTAACAGAAAATCAAAAATTAGATTTATTAAGAAATCTAGTTTCAATATATCTGTTTATAACTGAAAAACAAATCGTTACAAAAGAAGAAGTTTGTAAAAAAATAAGGGGAATGTTTGACGAGGATATATTTGATAAATTAAAAAGTAACGCTTTAAATAAGAAAGAATTTATTAAAAGATATAAATTAATTTATGGTAAAACATTTAAAATGATATTAAGAGGAATCAGGAATGAATCAAAATAGAAATAAACTAATTGATTTATTTATAGGAAACATTTCTAATGCAATTATACATAAAATTCTTGAGAATGCTATTAAGGATGAAAACATTCGTTTAAGATACGAAAAAGAGTTAACTAATAGCATGGAAATTGCTTTAAGTTATAGGCATAAAATCAACCCGGTTAATATTAAATTACCAGAAAAAGATGTTAATTATATTAAGGGCAAAATAATTAAGAGAGTTAAGGCTGAATTAAAATCAAGGATAAACAAGGGTTATAAAGGTATAGAATTAAATTCGATTGAAATAATAATGGAGAGAATTTTAAAACAAACTAAGGTAATCTAAAATGGTATTAATTTGTGGAATAGATGAAGCCGGCCGAGGTCCTGTGCTTGGTCC
>JBBSWY010000085.1:0-5811 GCA_038046045.1 Nanobdellota archaeon | reverse complement strand
CAAAAGTAGTAGGCATATGAAAGTGAGCATCAAATAATGGCCCATTATAATATGGCCCGGTTGAAAATTTTGGAGAAAAAGTGCGTGAACATCTGGTATCTTCAAAAGAACCCTCTTCCCCTATTACTTCTTTAGGAACAGTCTCATTAGTAAATGAATCAGATTTCTGTTCCTGTACTTCAGGTATTTGCTCTTGTATCGTGTCAGAAACCCGTGTAGCACACCCACTAATTACAACACTAAATACAAGCAAAAACAATAATAACCTCTTTTTCATTCTGTATAATCTTATAAGAAATTACTATTTAAGTTGTTCTCTTATTTAAGACGGGTTTTCTCAGCTTCGCTACTAAGTATTACACTAAAAATTAACCAAAAGAATGTCCGCAACCACAAGTAGATTTTGCATTTGGATTATGAATTTTAAAACCAGAATCTTGCAAACCATCTACATAATCTAATTTGCTTCCTTTAAGTAAATTAAAACTTTCTTTATCTAAAATAACCTTAACATTTTTATCTTGAACTATCTTATCTTCATTATTAACCTTATTTTCTGTTGTAATATTATACATATAACCAGCACAACCACCGGGAATAACCTCAATTCTTAATCCTATTTTATCCTTAATTACTTCTTTTATTTTAGAAGCTGCTCTTTCTGTTATTTTAAATTCCTCATTATTTGTTAATTTTTCACTTTTTACAACATTATTCATTTCTTCAATTACTTTATCAATTTCTTCATCTATCATGCCATGTCCTTTCATTCCTTGTTCTAAAGTTTCGAAATAAGATACATGACAGCCAATACAATGTACTCCAGTCATTAATAAAGTTTCAATAGTAATAGGATATTTCTCAATAACTTCTGAAATTGTCATATCTTTTGTAATAAATTGTTGAACTTGTTCCATAATAATATTAATTTAATTTGTTTTATAAACTTTTTGATAATAAATTTAACAATTCTTGGCTTGAATAAACTTTAACTTTATTTTGTCTTTTTAAATCTTTATCATTGCTTAATATGGGTATCTTAAGTTTTAATGCCAAGGCTAGATAGGAAACATCAGCTTTATCCGGAGATATTTTTTCAGCTTCTTTAATATAAGCTCTTAAATCTTCTAAAGGGACTAAAGTTATTCTCTTTTTAAGTACTTCGAGGACTTTTTCAAAATCTCCATGTTCCGATTTTCCTATTATAAAATTTCTATGCTTCTCAATTTCAATTAGTATAAACTCCGGTGCATATAAATGAAGATCTTTTAGAAAGAAAAATCTGTAACTTAAATTTCCTTTTATTAAAGCTGCAAAAATAACATTTGCGTCAACAACAAAATCCATCTATTTCACCGTTCTTAGACGTTTAGTAAGTGCTATTCCAACTTGCTTCCCAAATCTTAATGCATCTTCTTCTGTTAATTTGCTTTTTTCTCTAAATTTTTTTAGAAATTCTAGATCTTTTATTTTCTCTATAAACGCTTGTCTAGCTATCTCACTCCAATTTAATTCAGGGAAATTTTCCATTTTCTTTTTTAATTCTTCTGGAACGGCTAAAGTCAATGTTACCATTTTACCTCCTAGTAGATTATGTATAAATCAGTGCATTATGTGTATATAAATTTTTCTATTTTTTAGTTAGTATATAAAGAGAAATTAAAATTAAAGGTATGCTAAAATATTGTCCTAAGGTTAACCCATAATACAGTAAATCTTCCCTGTAAAAATCTAAAACAAATCTTACTAAACCAAATAATAATAATCCTAGGGAAAATAAATAACCTTCTTTATGTTGTTTTTTACTTAATTTTAATAATATAAAAAATGAAAATAAATGTGCTAAACTTGAATAAATTTGGTAAGGATGTCTGCAACCAATTACATTATCAAAATTAAAACACCAGGAAACATTTGTTATTGTTCCATAAATTTCAGAATTAAATAAATTTCCTAATCTTCCTAAAAATAAAGCTAATGTTGCTGGAATAATTAAAATATCTGCTAATTTTAAAAAACTAATTTTGTGTTTCTTTGAATATAATAAAGCAGCAATTACAGCTCCAATTAAGCCACCATGAAAACTCATTCCACCATTCCATATTGCTAAAATTTGTCCTAGATTTTTGAAATAATAACTTGGATTCCAGAATAATACCTCAAATATCCTTGCTCCTAATACAACCCCAATAACCAAGTAAAATATTAAATCATAAATATCATCTTTGCTTAATTCTAGTTTAATTTTTTTCCTTAAATAATCTAAATAAAAAAATGTTATTACAAATCCTAAAGCATAGAACAATCCATAATATCTAACACTTAATCCAAATATATTAAATAATTCAGGATTAACATTCCAATTTATCATTAAAATAATAAGAATTAGAGTTTATTTAAATTTAATCTTTAATTATAAATCATACTCTTCAAATGCATCTTTAGGAGAACCGCATACAGGACAAACATCTGGTGGCTCATTACCCTCATGAATATACCCACACACGTTACATTTCCATCTCTTAACTAAGGCTTGTTCCATGCTTATTTATTAAACAGTGTAATTTAAAAGAATTTCTATTTAACCTTAATGTTTTTAACTAAATTCTTTAAATATTTATCTTTTAATAATGCTTTAACAAATGGTTTAATTTCAGTATATTTACGTTTTAATTTAATATAAACATGGTAGTTATCTTGCAATATTTTATGATTTTTCCATTTTTTCTTAAATTGCTCAACGTATTCTTCCATTTTTTTAGGAGGACCATAATGAACTAATTCTTTAGATAATTTTTTCTTTTCAATTACATAATAAAACAAGACATCATTATTCCATTTCCAATTAGCTTCTTTAATTTTCCATCCTTCTTTAATTAGTTTATCTTTAATATAGTTAAATGCTTTTAATAATTTACTACCAACAACATCTTCTTTTCCCTGTAATTCTTTAGCTTTTAATACAATAACATCATACTTAGAATATTTTTCCTTTAATTCATTTACATTAAATTTCTTCTCAATAAAGAACTTTTCACTAGGATTTCTTGAATATTTTTTACATAATTCAATAAATTCATTAAACTTTCCTTGAGATAATGAAGCTGCTGCATTTCTATTAGGTTGTACAGGATCAATTAAAATTAAGCTTGATAATTTATCTTTGTTTAAATTATTCAAAACTTCTTTCTTATTTTTATAGAATTTACTTAAGTCAATAACAACAAGTTCTTTCCAATCACTTGCTTCTGTAATTAAATTTCTAAATCCATCATAATAAATTGTTAATAATTCTACAACATAACCAGAAAATGCTTTTTTATATGATTCAGCACCATATAAATTATTAGCTTTGAGAAATGCCTTGGTTAATCTAATTTCATCTGAATTTTTATTATTTTTCTTAACCCAGATAACATGTAATGGACTTACATCTGTTATGTTTAAAGCATCTTCATGTCTTTTAATATCTATAACTGGAATAATTTCAAATAGATAACTTCCTTGTTTAACTTGTAAATAATCTCTAGAACCATTAATAACTTGAAATTTAATTCCTTTTAATCTTTCTTGCAATACCTTGCTTATATCTTTTTTATAATAACTCTTTGGAAATTTAACAAAGATATCAACATCATGATCACCTGTTAACCAAGAATCTTTGCCCATACTCCCACCGATTACTAATTTGTATTCCCTTAATTTTGGTTTTATTTTTTTTAAGAAATCATTAATAACCTTAGAAACATTTTCTCTCTCTTTTTTACTAGGACTTATCTTATTAATAATATCCATAAAATTAAATAATAAAGATAGTATTTAAACTTATTTTTTCTTAATTACAACATTCTTAGTTAATATAGAATTAGGAATATAAACAATATCTCCGGATTTAGTTCTTAATTTTGTTTCAACTAAGGTAACATTAACTACCTCACCTTCAATATTATTGACTTCTATTTTTTCTCCCGGTTTAATATTTCTTTTTTGATGTAAGAATAATCCAGCTACCAAATTTGGAATAAAATCCTTAACAGCTAATATCATAAATACAACTAATATAATTAAAATTATGGCTAAAATAACATTTAATATGGCTGTCTGTAATCCTAATTGGTCTAAAGCGAAAATAATGGCTATAAAATAAATAATAAATTTAACTAAAGATCCAAGAAATTGCTCCAAAGGAATTTTAAATCTTGTTTGCTCTTTTAGTAATCTATCTAACTCAAGTTCATGCAATACCTTCCTTGTTAAATTTCCTAAAAATCTTCCCACAACTAATCCAACCAATAATATTACTACGGCAGCAACCAAATTTAAGGTTAAATCTGATAGTTTTGAGGATAATGAATTAAGTTCAAACACCATAGAATTAATAGTAAAATTTGATTTAAAAAACTTGCTAAATCTTTAATAAAGAACTTAGTTCTTTTAACTCATCATAAAATAATTTATTAGCTTCATCTTCTAAATTTGTAACTATTCTTAAATTTTTATTTCTAGAACTTTTTTTATTATTGGCTTCTATAGCATAATCCATATTATCAACAATACTACCATCATTTACATAAGTATCTTTTATGTAAATATCTACGTTTCCATCCTTATTAAAATCAAACAAAAAATATTTCTTTTTATGATTTATAACTGCGAAATAAATATCATTGGATTGTAATGTATATTTAATCAAACCATCTTTATCTTTTATAGGCAATTCATGATGTTTGTGTCCTTTACCGTCTATTATAATACTAATTTCTTTAACTTTTTTTATATAATTAACAATTTTTGATAAATCGCTTTGCTCTTCTTGATATAAATAACCTAGAAATGGTAATACTGATAAAAACTCTCTTCTGTTCATAATATCCAAAATGTAAAAATATTTAAAACGCTTTTGTTTAGTAAGATTATGCCAATTAATGCTGGTTATGCATATGGGAAAGCAGAAGCTGAGTTTAATCAAGCTACAACAATACAAGAAAAACTGCAAGCTCTAAAAAAGATGCTTGCTACAGTTCCACGGCACAAGGGTAGCGAGGGATTACAAAAAGAGATTAAAACTAAAATATCTAAATACAAAGAACTTGCAGAAAAAGAAAAAAAGCAAAAGAAAGGTTCAGGAAAATCTTTAACAATAAAAAAAGAAGGCGCTGCAACTATATGCATTGTTGGAACTGTTAATTCTGGTAAATCTACATTATTAAAAAAATTAACAAATGCAAATGTTTTAATTGCACCATATCCATTTACAACTAAAAAACCAGAGATTGGAATTTTGGATTATAAAGGAATTATACTGCAAATTATTGAAATTCCTGCTATTATTAATAAATTTGAATATTCTGAGCTTGGTCCTAGTTTGTTAGCTATAATACGTCAAAGTGATTTACTAATAATAACCTTTAAAGAAAAAAGTGAATTAAAATTAATAGATAAGGAGTTATATGGTATAGATATTCGTAGAGTATATTATTACAATCAAGATAATATAAAGGATTTAATCTGGAATAATCTTAATTTAATCAAAGTTTATACTAAGCAACCTGGAAAGAAAGCAGATCATCCACCAATCGCATTAAAGAAAAATTCAATTGTTAAAGATCTTGCAGAGTATGTTCATAAGGATTTTTTAAGGAAATTTGATTACGCTAGGATCTTTGGAAATAATGCAAAATTCCAGGGACAGAGGGTAGGATTGAATTTTAAGCTAAATGATGAAGATATCGTAGAATTTCATTTAAAAGATTAAGAATAAGGTATATAATCAAAATAATTTTATATATCTTATTTTAAATTAATTTTCTT